>DNGH01000003.1 GCA_003486285.1 Actinomycetota bacterium | reverse complement strand
CCGCCAGGACCGCCGCCGCCGCAGCCACCACCCCCACCGAGGCGACCGCCAGGGCCAGGGCCACCGCGGACTGGTTGCCTCCGGTGACGAGTGCCATCACCACCGGTCCGACCACCACCAGCGTCACCAACTCGGATGCCGGCATCCGCGGGGTTCCCCCGCCGATGGTGACGATGCGCCACACCGCGCCCGTTGCCGCCGCTCCCACCGCCAGCGCCGCCAGCACGTCCGGAGAGTCGGCACCGGTGAGTATCTCCGTGGTCAGGAGGTGGATCGCGGCGACGACGAAGAGTCCGAGGCCCATCATCCCGACGGTCAGACGGCTCGCCACGTCCTCCGGCCGGGGAGCCTCCGCAGCATCCGCCGCGGCCCCGGCGAGCTCGGCGAGCAACGCCACGAAGGTGCCGGAGGCCAGCGCCACTGCACCCCAGGGCCACCAGCCATCCACCAGCACCGACCCGGATACGGCGAAGACGGCGGCACACGACGCCGCGGCGAGCCCGGGGAGCACCAGGTGGCGCAGCGGTGCGTCCTGGGAGCGAACCAGGAGCCGCGTCGCGGCGGCTGCCCCCACGACCATGGCGATCCAGGCCCAAGTCGTGGGATCCACGGGTGCTCCTCCTGCGGTCCGGGGAGTATATGAAACCGGGCCTTCCGATCCACATCCGGCCGTGCCCAAGGGCGCCGCTACCCTCGCCGCGGTGCCCGATAGCTCCACCCCCCACTCCACCTGGCTCAACTCGGATCGCGGCGTGCCGGCTCGGTTCGTCCGACCTCTCTTGCGCTTCACTCGAATCGAGTCCGCCTCAGGGCTGGTGCTGCTCATCGCCGCGGCCGTCGCCCTCTTCTGGGCAAACGCCCCCTTCGGCGACACCTACGAGCGGTTCTGGAACACCCCGATCGAAATCACCGTCGGATCCCTCCATCTCGAGGAGACACTGCGCCTCATCGTCAACGACGGGCTGATGGCCATCTTCTTCTTCGTGGTGGGTCTCGAGATCAAACGGGAGTTGGTGACGGGCGACCTGCGCGCTCCCCGTGCCGCCGCGCTCCCCGCGATCGCGGCGCTCGGCGGGATGGTGGCGCCGGCGCTCATCTACGTCGCCTTCACCCGGGGAACCCCGGCGGTGGAAGGTTGGGGAATCCCCATGGCCACCGACATCGCCTTTGCGCTTGGGGTCGTCGCCCTGCTCGGATCCCGGGTGCCCCTCGGTGGACGTCTGTTCCTGCTGGCCCTCGCCATCATCGACGACATCGGGGCGATCCTGGTGATCGCGCTCTTCTATACCGACGAGCTGGCCCTGGGATACCTCCTGGCATCGGTGGGAGGTCTCGCCGCCATCTGGCTGGCGGGGCGAGCCGGGATCCGCTCCCTCACCTTCTACGTTCCGGCGGCGCTGGCGACGTGGTTCTTCCTGCTCGAGAGCGGGGTGCACGCCACCCTGGCCGGGGTCGCCATCGGTCTGCTCACCCCGGCGCGGGCGATGTACGCCGACCGCGAGTACCGGGACAAGAGCCGCCGCATCCTGGATCACTACGAGCAAGACACCTACGCCGCGCACGGCGAGGAACGCGTCGACGAGGCGGCGCTGGCACTGTCCGCCATCGCCCGGGAATCGGTGCCGCCGCTCGATCGAGTCGAGCAGGCCCTGCACCCCTGGTCGTCGTTCGTCGTGGTGCCGATCTTCGCCATTGCCAATGCGGGGGTCGATTTCGGCGGTGTGAACCTGCTCGACGCCGCCACCGACCGGGTCGCCCTCGCCGTGGGCATCGGACTGCTCGGCGGCAAGCTTCTTGGCATCACCCTGTTCGCGTGGCTGGCGGTGCGGCTCCGGCTCGGCGTGCTGCCGCCAACTGTGCGCTGGGGCCACGTCGTCGGGTTGGCGCTCGTCGCCGGCATCGGGTTCACGGTTTCGCTGTTCATCACCGGCTTGTCGTTCGCCGATGCCGCCACCGCCGACCTGGCCAAGACCGGGATCTTCCTCGGATCGGCCATCGCCGGGATCCTCGGCTATCTGGTGCTGCGTGCCGTGCCCGCGGCACCTGCTGCGGCTCCCGACGAGTGACCAAGTCCCCGGCCGGGATCGGCGCTGCCCTCGCCGCCTGGACCGCGGACGCCGAGATCGCCGAGCGCATCGTCCACATCGAAACCATTCCCCAACACGGGGCGATCTTCCAGGACCCCGACCCGCCGCTTCCGGAGCGGCTCCGGGCGGCCCTGACGGAGCGTGGCATCGACCGCCTCTACCGGCACCAGGCCGAGGCGATCGACCGAGCCCGCCGCGGCATCCACACCGTGGTGGTGGCCGGAACCGCCTCGGGGAAGTCCCTCTGCTACCAGGCGCCGATCGCCGAGGCGGTGCTCGCCGATCGCAGGGCAACCGCTCTCCTGCTCTTCCCGACCAAGGCCCTCGCCCGCGATCAGTTCCGGTCGCTGCATGGCCTCGGCATCACCGAATTGACCGCCGCCGTGTACGACGGCGACACCGACCTGGAGGCCCGGGTCTGGGCGCGCAAGCACGCCAACGTGGTGCTGACCAACCCCGACATGCTCCACGTCGGGATCCTTCCCTCCCACGGCAAGTGGGCCCCGTTCTTCCGCAACCTCCGCTTCGTGGTGATCGACGAGGTACACGTGCTGCGCGGCATCTTCGGCAGCCACGTCGGCAACGTGTTGCGGCGGCTGCGCCGCATCGCCCGTCTCTATGGCGCGGACCCCACCTTCCTCGGATCCTCGGCGACGATCGGCAATCCCGGAGAGCTGCTGTCGGCATTGACCGGGCTGGCGATCGACGTGGTCGATCGCGACGCCTCTCCCGGAGGGACCCGGCACCACGTGCTGTGGAATCCGGAGATGGGTGAGGGCGACATGCGCCGCAGCGCCCTCGCCGAGAGCACCGACGTCTTCGTCGATCTGGTGCGGCGGGGCATCCCGACGATCGCCTTCGCCCGCAGCCGCAAGGGAGTCGAGTTGGTCTACCGCTGGGCCCGGGAGCGCCTCGACGACGAGCACGCCGCCCGCATCGCGCCGTACCGAGCGGGTTACCTCGCCGAGGACCGCCGCCGCATCGAGAAGGCGCTGTTCTCCGGCGAGTTGCTCGGGGTTGCCGCCACCAATGCCCTCGAACTCGGCATCGACGTCGGCGGCCTCGACGCCGCGGTGCTCGCCACCTTCCCGGGAACCGTGGCCTCCTACCGCCAGCAGACGGGACGGGCGGGACGCTCCACCGACGAGTCGCTGGCGGTGCTGGTCGCCGGTCAGGACGCCCTCGACCAGTGGTTCATGAACCATCCCGCCGACCTCTTCAGCCGCCCGTCCGATTCCGGGGTGATCAACCCCGAGAACCCCGAGGTGCTGGCCGCCCACATGACCTGCGCCGCCTATGAGATGCCGATGGAGCCCACCGAGGCGATGGCCACCTTCGGTCCGGCGGTCGAGGAGCTGGCGGTCGATCTGGTGGGGTCGGGCCGGCTCCGGGTGCATCAAGGCCGCCTGCACTGGGCGGGACGGCGCGCCCCGGCCCCGGACATCGACATCCGTACCGCCGGCGGCCCCCCGTTCACCATCGTCGACCAGGACGGACAGATCATCGGGACGGTGGACGAGGGACGGTTGGCCTCGCAGACCCATCCCGGTGCGGTCTACCTGCACCAGGGCGACTCGTACCTGATCGACGACCTCGATTGGGAGGGCCGCGTCGTCCGGGCGCGCGCCGACGAGGTGGACTACTACACCCAGCCCCAGGAGGACACCACGATCTCGATCCGCGCCACTCACGGCAGCGGATCGCTGGGCCGCTTCGGCCACCGCCACGGCCTGGTGGAGGTCGACGAGAGCGTGGTCGCGTTCAAGCGGAAGCGCATCTCCGATCGCACCGTGCTGTCGTACGAACCGCTCGACCTGCCCCCGCGCCACTACACCACCCAGGCGGTGTGGTACGTGATCGACGAGGAGACGATCCGGAACGCCCGGGTCACCGCTGCCGACCTGCCCGGCGTGCTCCATGCCGCCGAGCACACCGCCATCGCCATGCTCCCGCTCTTTGCCATCTGCGACCGCTGGGACATCGGCGGGCTCTCCACCGCCTATCACCCCGAGATCGGCGGTCCGGTGTGGTTCATCTACGACGGCTATCCCGGTGGGTCCGGGATCGCGCCCCTGGCATATGCGAGCGGTGCGCGCCATCTCCGCGCCACCCTGCAGGCGCTGCGGGAATGCCCCTGCGCCGCGGGATGTCCCTCCTGCGTGCAGTCGCCCAAGTGCGGCAACTTCAACGAACCGCTGGACAAGGACGGGGCGATCCGATTGTTGGAGGAGGCACTGCGCTGACGACAGACGACATACGACGCGTTCTTCGCCAAGGCGCTGAGCTCGTTCACCCGGGGCGGCGACGGGATCGACTCGCTGGAATGTCGCGTCATCCGACCCGAGTGTTGTGGTGCATCACGCACCGCCATCGACCGCCGGTGCACCTCCAGAGCCCGCTGAAGCGCAGCTCGAGCACCTCGCCCGCGGGTGGATGCTCGACCCTGTAGCCGCCGGTGACCAGCGCGACGTCTTCGAAGCGGGTGACCGTGACATCGTATGGGCCGACGAACACGGGTCCCGGACCCTGTTCGGCGACCCACTCGAGATACTCTGGTGCTCCCCGCACCAGACCGTCGTAGTTCGTGTAGACCCATGACTCCGCAAGCAGGTCGGGCAAGGAGCCGATCCCGT
>DNGH01000298.1 GCA_003486285.1 Actinomycetota bacterium | reverse complement strand
TCAGAGGGCGTTGACACCCGTGACGCCGGGGACCCGATCGAGCAGGATGCGCTCGATGCCCGCGGTGAGGGTCATGGTGGACATCGGGCAGCCGCCGCAGGCCCCGACGAGTTGGAGGTTCACGGTCCCGTCGTCGACACCGAGCAGGATGAGATCACCGCCGTCCGCCTGTAGGGCGGGACGGATGTACTCCAGGGTCTCCTCGAGGGCCTCGAGGTCGACCTCTACCGCAGCGGCTGTGTCATCGGTCATCGCGTGGTGTCCAACGATCTGACGGGTGGGACATTCCCGATTCTAGGTGGACCCCGGGGCCGGGGACCTCCGCACCACGTCCGCCCCGAGGTCACGCAGGCGCTGGTCGAAGCCCGAGTAGCCCCGGTCGATGTGCTGGGCCGCGGTGATGGTCGTGGCCCCTTCTGCGATCAGCCCGGCGAGCACCAGGGCGGCCCCGGCGCGGATGTCGCAGGCATCGACCGGACAGCCGCTGAGACCGTCGACGCCGCGGACGATCACGTGCTGGCCCTCGAGCGACACGTCGGCACCGAGGCGGTTGAGCTCGCCGACGTAACGGAACCGGGCGGCGTAGATGTTCTCGGTGATCACCGACGTCCCCGATGCCACCGCGAGAAGGGCGACCATCTGCGGATGCATGTCGGTGTGGAACCCGGGATACGGCAGGGTGGCGAAGTCCACTGCCCGGGGGCGGGGCGGTCCCTGCACCCGGATCCAGTCCTTGCCGACCGTGACCTCACAACCGGTCTCGCCCAGCTTGCGCAACTCCATCCGCAGGTGCTCGGGGACGCAGTCCCGCACGGTGACGTCGCCCCCGGTGATGGCTCCGGCGACGAGATAGGTGCCGGCCTCGAGGCGGTCGGGGACGGCGCGATGCGACGCCGGAGACAGGCGCCCGACTCCCTCGATCTCGATGGTCGACGTCCCGGCACCGCGAATCACCGCGCCCATCTTTCCGAGGAACTCGGCGAGATCCTGGATCTCCGGCTCGCGGGCCGCGTTGCTGATCACCGTCGTGCCCGCAGCCATCACCCCGGCGAACAGGAGATTCTCGGTGGCGCCCACCGAGGGGAAATCGAGGGGCACCTCGGCGCCGCGCAATCCCCCGGGTGCCCGAGCGATGAGTTCGCCGTGCACCAGATCGAACTCGGCCCCCAGGGCCTGCAGCCCGTCGAGGTGCATGTCGATGGGCCGCGAGCCGAAGTCGTCGCCGCCGGGGAGTGCCACCCGGGCCTCGCCGCAGCGCGCCAGCAGGGCACCCAGCACCAGGATCGAGGCCCGCATCCGCCGGACCAGGTCGATGGGGGCCTCGGGAAGCAGGTCCTCCGGTACGTCGATCTCGACGGTGGATCCGACGAAACGGCACTTGGCGCCGATGTGAGCGATCACCTCACCCATGAGACGGACGTCGACGATGTCGGGCACGTTGTCGAGCCGATGCCGGCCCGGCGCCATCAGGGCCGCCACGAAGTGCTTGAGAATGGCGTTCTTCGCCCCCAGCACCGCCACTTCCCCGCGCAGGGGACGCCCTCCGGTGATCACGAGTTCGTGCACGAACTGGATTGTACGGAGGCACCCGCGCTCCGCACCCGACCGACTCGATGCGGCTCACTACCCTGATGGCGATGCGCATCGCCATCGCCTCCGATCACGCCGGGTTCCGGCTCAAGGAGCACCTCAAGGGTGTGATCGCCGCCGCGGGCCACGCCGTCACCGACCTCGGCACCCACGACGAGTCACCGGTCGACTACCCCGACTACGCCGCGGCGGTGGGCCGGAACGTGGTGGGAGGACGCGCCGACCGTGGGATCGTGGTCTGCGGTTCCGGGGCCGGGGCCGCCATCGCCGCCAACAAGATCGTCGGAGTGCGGTGCGCCCAGGCCCACGACACCTACACCGCACACCAGGCGGTGGAACACGACGATGTCAACGTCATCGCCCTCGGATCGCGGGTGATCGGGTTCGATCTCGCCACCGACATCGTGACCGTCTTCCTCGGTGCTCGGTTCTCCGGTGAGGAGCGCCACGCCCGCCGACTCGCCAAAATCCGGGCGCTCGAGGAAGGCCGCTGAACCCCGGGGCGGCCCTATCCGATACCATCGCAAGACGACGTCGGAGGCAGGGCATCGAGACTCGCTACTTCAACCGAGAGCTCTCGCTCCTCGACTTCCAGGAACGCGTTCTCGCCCTGGGGGAGGACACCAACCTGCCGCTGCTCGAGCGGGTGCGGTACCTCGCCATCGTCGCCGCCAACCTCGACGAGTTCTTCCAGGTGCGGGTGGCGGGTCTGCGCGAGCAGCTCGTCTCCGGGATCGAGGTGCCCGCCCGCGACGAGTTGACGGTTCCCCAGCAGTTGACCGCGATCCGGGACCGCGCCGACGATCTCCAGGCCCGCATGGAACGCCTGCTCTCCAACCAGCTGATCCCGGCGTTGGCGGAGGAGGACATCCATCTCGTCGCCTGGGATGACCTCGAGGACGGCCCGCGCAAGCTGCTCGACGAGCTCTTCGAACGCGAGATCTTCCCGGTCCTCACCCCGCTCGCGGTGGACCCCACGCATCCCTTCCCGTACATTTCGAACCTGTCGCTCAACCTCGCGGTGACGGTGCGCGACCCGTCGCGTCGCATCGAGCGCTTCGCCCGGGTCAAGGTCCCTCCGCTGCTGCCCCGGTTCCTCAACCCCAGCGGCTCGGCCACCTTCGTCCCCGTGGAACAGGTCATCGCGGCACATCTCGACTCGCTCTTCCCGGGTATGGACATGGTCAGCAGTCATCCCTTCCGCGTGACGCGCAGCGCCGACCAGGCGATCGAAGAGGATGAGGCCGGCGATCTGCTCACGGCGATCGAGGAGCTGCTCCAGACCCGCCACCGCGCCAGCAAGCTGGTGCGGCTGGAAGTGGACGAGACGATGCCGGAGCCGGTGCTCGACCTGCTCATGGACGAGATGGGCATCGGTCACGATCAGGTGCAGACCCAGACCGGGCTGCTCGCCCTGGCCGGGCTGTCGGTGTTGACCACACTCCCCCGTGCCGACCTGCTGCATCGCCCGTGGCAGCCGACCACCCAGCCGATATTCGCCCAGCTCGGCCCGGGCGAGACGATCTTCGACCGCATCCGCCAGCGCGACATCCTCGTCCACCTCCCTTACGAGTCGTTTGGCACGTCGGTCGGAGCCTTCATCGCCGCCGCCGCCCGGGATCGCAACGTGGTGGCGATCAAGCAGACTCTGTACCGCACCTCGATGGCCGACGACCCGGCGCTCGGCGGCGAGGCCTCGATCGTGCAGTCGCTGATCGCCGCGGCGCGATCCGGCAAGCAGGTGGTGGTGCTGGTGGAACTGCGCGCCCGATTCGACGAGGAGGCCAACATGCTCTGGGCCCACCTCCTCGAGGAGGCGGGGGTCCACGTCGTGTACGGCGTCGCCGGGTTCAAGACCCATGCCAAGGTGGCCCTCGTCGTGCGTCGCGAGGGGGATGGCGTGCACCGCTACTCCCACATCGGCACCGGCAACTACAACCCCAAAACGGCGCGCCTCTACGAAGATCTCGGCTTGCTGACGGCCGATGAGGCGATCGGCGCCGACCTCACCGACTTCTTCAACACCCTCACCGGGTTCGGGCACGAACCTGAGTTCCGCTGCCTCCTCGTCGCACCTGCCCATCTCCGCACCGAGATGGTCGAGCGCATCCGCGCTCAAGCCGACCGCGGCGCCAAGGGGCGGATCATCATGAAGCTCAACCACATCACCGACCGGGTCATCATCGACGAGCTATATGCGGCATCGGCGGCGGGAGTCCGCATCGATCTGATCGTGCGCGGCATCTGCTCGCTGGTGCCCGGAGTCATCGGCCAGTCGGAGAACATCCGGGTGCGCTCCCTGATCGGCCGCTACCTGGAGCACTCCCGCGTCTACTGCTTCGGCGAGGACGACAAGGCCGAATACTCCATCGGCTCCTCCGACCTGATGGAGCGCAACCTGTCCGGACGGGTGGAGACCCTGGTGGCGGTGCGCCAACCCCGAATGCGAAGTCGCCTCGCCGAGGTGCTGCGAGTCTGCCTCGCCGACGATCGCCTCGCCTGGGAACTGCGCGGGACGAAGTGGGAGAAGGTGCCGACGGTGCAGGGGGTGAGCGCCCACATTCGATTCCAGGCGTTGGCGCACGGCCGATCGCAGGGCGCCCTCCCCGATCCGGCGACCGCGGTCGCCCCCGACGAACCCACGCTCATCGCCGCGGGGGGGATCGTGACGCGCTCCACCAAGGCCGGAACCGACGTGCTCGTGGTGCATCGACCCCGTTACGGCGACTGGACCTTCCCCAAGGGGAAGATGGAGAAGGAGGAGTCCCCAGCCGAGGCCGCGCTGCGCGAGGTGCTCGAGGAGACCGGGTTCCACTGCGACCTCGGACCCGAGATCGGCGTGGTCGAATACCGTGACCGCTCGGGGGGACGCAAGTTCGTCCATTACTTCGCCATGACCGTCGAGGACGGCGCGTTCGTGCCGAACAAGGAGGTCGACAAGGCAAAGTGGCTCGAACCCGAAGCCGCCGCCGAGCGCCTCACCTACGCCCGTGACCGGGCGCTGCTGCGCTCCTGGCTCGCCGAGAACTGAAGTTCCCGAGCGCACCTCGCTGCCCGCTACC
>DNGH01000305.1 GCA_003486285.1 Actinomycetota bacterium | reverse complement strand
GCAAGCGCGTCGACTACTCGGGTCGTTCGGTGATCGTCGTCGGCCCACAGCTCCAGTTGCACCAGTGCGGCCTGCCCAAGGCGATGGCGCTCGAGCTGTTCAAGCCCTTCGTGATGAAGCGGCTGGTCGATCTCGACATCGCCCAGAACATCAAGGCGGCCAAGCGCATGGTGGAGCGGCAGCGTCCCCAGGTGTGGGACGTCCTTGCCGAGGTGATCCAGGAGCACCCGGTGCTCCTCAACCGCGCCCCGACGCTGCATCGCCTCGGCATCCAGGCCTTCGAGCCGGTGCTGGTGGAGGGCAAGGCGATCCAGATCCATCCGCTGGTCTGCGAGGCGTTCAACGCCGACTTCGACGGCGATCAGATGGCGGTCCATCTGCCCCTGTCCGCCGAGGCTCAGGCCGAGGCTCGGGTGCTGATGCTGTCGGCCAACAACGTGCTGTCGCCGGCCAGCGGCCGTCCGATCGTCACGCCCAGCCAGGACATGGTCATCGGCGTGTACTACCTCTCGGAGCGCGTCGAGGACGCCAAGGGCGCCGGCCGCGCCTTCTCCGATCTCGACGAGGCGGTGATGGCGTACGACCTCGGTGAACTGAGCGTTCACGCCCCGATCCGCCTCCGGGTCGGAGCGCTTGCCGGCAACCCGGAGCGCTACGAGCCGCTGCACCGCCACCTGTCGACGCTGATCCCTGCCGAGCCCGTGGACGGCACCAAGCCGTACGACACGACGCTGGGCCGGGCCCTGATCAACACGGCGCTGCCCACCGACTTCCCCTACGTGAACTCGGTGGTGCTGAAGAGCGATGTGCGCACCCTGATCGAAGAGGTCATCGAGAACTACGACAAGTCCCAGGTGGGGGCGTTCCTCGACGGGATCAAGGAACTCGGGTTCCGTTTCTCGACCAAGGCCGGGCTCACCATCGGCCTGATCGATGTGAAGACCCCGCCGGACAAGGCCCAGATCCTCGAGGCCTACGAGGAGAAGGCAGCCAAGGTCGAGGAGCTCTACCAGCAGGGAATCATCACCGACGACGAGCGTCGCCAGGAGTTGATCGAGATCTGGACGGAGGCGACCGACCGCGTCAAGGACGCCATGGAGATCAGCCTCAAGGCGGACAAGTTCAACCCCATCGACATGATGGTTCGCTCGGGAGCCCGGGGGAACATCATGCAGGTACGCCAGATCGCCGGCATGCGCGGCCTGGTGGCCAACCCGAAGGGCGACATCATCCCGCGGCCGATCAAGGCGAACTTCCGCGAGGGGCTGTCCGTGCTCGAGTACTTCATCTCGACGCACGGTGCTCGCAAGGGCCTCGCCGACACCGCCCTGCGCACCGCCGACTCCGGGTACCTGACCCGGCGCCTGGTGGACGTGTCGCAGGAGGTGCTGATCCACTCCGAGGAGAGCGACGATCCCGGGATCGTCATCCAGGTGCGCGAGAACGGCCAGCCGATCCGCCACCTCCGCAACCGCATCTTCGGCCGGCTGCTGGCCGAAGACATCAAGATCGGGCGTTCGCTGCTCGACACCGCATCGGGGCGCAAGCTGCGTGCCGGTGAGTTGATCGACCGCGAGGCCATGGTCGCCATCCAGGCCGCCGAGACGGTCGAGGAGGTCCGGGTGCGCTCGCCGCTCACCGACACCTCGCGCCATGGCGTCAGCCAGGCCTCGTACGGCCTGAGCCTGGCGACCGGCCGCATGGTCGAGCCGGGCGAAGCCGTCGGCATCATGGCCGCCCAGTCCATCGGCGAGCCGGGAACCCAGCTGACGATGCGTACCTTCCACACGGGAGGCGTCGCCGGCGAGGACATCACCCACGGTCTGCCCCGCGTCACCGAGTTGTTCGAGGCCCGGTCGCCCAAGGGCAAGGCTCCGATCTCGGAGATCGGCGGTCTCGTGGCCGTGGTCGACGACGCCGAGGGACGACGCATCGTGATCGCCGGCAAGGACTCCGAGGTCGCCTACCCGATCTCGCGCCGGGCCCGGCTCAAGGTGAAGGACGGCGAGACCATCGATCCTGGGACTCCTCTCACCGAGGGCCCGCTGGATCCGAAGGAAGTGCTCGAGATCATGGGGGTGCGGGCCACCCAGAAGTACCTCGTGGACGAGGTGCAGGAGGTGTACCGCAGCCAGGGCGTGGACATCCACGACAAGCACATCGAACTGATCGTCCGCCAGATGCTGCGCCGGGTGCGGGTGGTCAACCCCGGTGACTCGTCGTTCCTGCCCGCCGAGCTGATCGACGCCGTCGAGTTCCGCGAGGCCAACAAGGAAATCGTCGCCGATGGCAAGACTCCAGCGGAGGGCCGTCCCGAACTGATGGGGATCACCAAGGCGTCGCTGGCCACGGACTCGTGGCTGTCGGCGGCGTCCTTCCAGGAGACCACCCGGGTGCTCACCGAGGCAGCACTGCAGGGCAAGAGCGACTTCCTGCGCGGCCTCAAGGAGAACGTGATCATCGGCAAGCTGATCCCGGCCGGCACCGGCGCCGATCAGTACCAGGCGGTGCAGCCGTCGCTGCCCGGCGCCGCCGTGGTCACCGCCCTCGGCCTGTTCGGCGAAGTGCCCACCGGCAAGAAGAAGACCGACGAGT
>DNGH01000306.1 GCA_003486285.1 Actinomycetota bacterium | reverse complement strand
CATGGCTCATGGCTCATGGCTCTACCGTGTCACCCCGCACAGGAGGGACCATGCACATCACTCACCTGCACCAGGTGGCGCAGCGGGCCGCGGACCTCGAGCGCGCCGTGGCGTTCTATGGCGACACCCTGGGCTTGCGCCACATCGCCACCTTCGATCCCCCGGGCTTGGGGTTCTTCGATCTCGGCGGCACCCGGCTGCTGGTGGAGCGCAACGCTCCCAGTGCGCTGCTCTACCTGGGGGTGGATGACATCGCCGGCGCCTGGGAAGCATTGGGCGCGGCCGGGGTGGAGCTGGTCGATCCGCCGCACCTGATCTTCTCCGACGACACCGGCGTGTTCGGCCCGGCCCGCCAGGAGGAGTGGATGGCGTTCTTCAAGGACTCCGAGGGCAACCTCGTCGGACTGGTGGAGCGGCGCCCGGGCTAGGGGTCACTTGCCGAATGGGGGGCCGTCGGGGCCGCGCCGCGCCACCGCGGACCACACCGTCTCGTAGTGGTCCTCATCGAACTGGTCGATGTGGCTGACCACGAACTCCTCCCACGCCCGACGCAGTGGGTCGGTGTCGTCGGAGTACATCCACAGTCCGGCCGGGATGCGGTCGAGCACGGTGCGCAGGCTCATCGGGGTTCCGACCCGGGTGCGGGCGTCGCGCGAGGTGAACGACTCGTTCACCTCCACCGCCAGCCGGGCGATGGTGGTGACGAACACCGCCTTGAGCTTGGGGTAGCGGCGCTGCAACATCGCCTCGATCTGGGTGACGTCCGGGAAGCGCTTCTCCCAGATGACCCAGCGATCGGCGAACGCCTTGTTCAGGGTCTGGGTGCCGGCGTAGTCGCGCAGGTCGGTCGGATTCATCGTGCCGAAGATGCGGGTGTCGGAGCGGAGGTGGACCGTCTCACCGGTGGGCAGGTCGAGGGCCTGGTAACGGTCCAGCAGGCCGTGCAGGGCGAACAGGGTCTCGGCCCCGGCGGCGTTCAACTCGGAGAGGCTGATCAGGGCCGGCCCGCGCAGGGCCCGGGTGATGTCTCCGTCCTCCCAGCGGCTCTCGGTGCCGCCGCGGCCGTCGCCGTAGAGCTTCACCGATCCGATGAGCGTGATGTCGCGCACCTCGCCGGTGAGGGGGATCCTGAAGTAGGGGAGGCGGAGCATCGCGGCGAATTGCTCGAGGTCGTGGTCCTTGCCGGTGCCCATGTGGCCGCGCAGGGCGACGTGCAGCGGGGTGTCGGTGAACCCGGCGCGCCGGACTCGCTCCAGGGCGGCCAGCTTGTACAGCATTCCCAGATCGACGTAGTGCGGATCGGGATCGGGGATCTTGCCGAGGCGCTGTTCGTAGTCGGGGACGTCCTTGGGCACCACGAAGATCGCCAGCTCGATCGGCTTGCGCAGGCCGGCAGGGTCGGTGAAGGTGACTGAGTCAGGCATCGCTACTCCTAGGTTGCCGGTCGGTGGCGGCGACGGTCCCTGGGTCGCCGGGGAGCTGGGGTGACGAGGGATCGTAGAGGCGCCCTTCGTGGCCCCACCACGTGTCGCCCCCGGCCTCGGCGACGCTGCGGCGCAGCGCGGAGCGGACCCCGTCGATCATGGCCCGGGTAAGAGCCTCGGGGTGGGCCACCACCCGGCTGCGCGAGTAGGCCGCCTCCACGGTGGCATCGCCGACACCGATGCCGAGCACGGTGGTGCCGGACCCCTCGATCGCCTCGACCGATGCGGTGAGCGTCTCGATGGAGCCCCGCGTCATGCCGTCGGCGAGCACCACGAGCATGCGTACCTGGGCGCGGCGAGCGGCGAGGCGCTCGGCGGCGTGGATCACGTTGAGTTCGTCCACGTTGGCCGCCTTCTCGAACATCGACACCGGTGGCGACTGCTCGGAGTCGCGCCGCGCCGCGTTGGCGGCTTCGGCGGGTTTGGCCGCCGCCCAGAACAGGCCCGCCAGGGCCGGCTCGGATTCCTCCCAGCGCTGCTCGAACGACTTCACCACGTAGTGGTTCACCGTGCGGGTGAGCCGGTCGGCGGCACCGCCCTGCGAGCGGCGCAACGCCCCGCGGGTCCCATTGAGCCGGTTGACGAAGCTGCGTTCGGTGTCCTCGGGACGGGCGGCGAACGCCCGATTGAACAGTGCCACCTCGAACTCGACCTGCAGTTCGTCGCACAGCCGGGCCAGGGTCACCGCCCCCAGCGTCGCCGCCGCCATCGCCCACGGGGCCTTGGATCCGCTCGGCAGGGGCCGGGGCTGCAGCATCGATGCCGACCCGTCGACGAGCAGGCTGACGGCGTAGGCGCGGCGGATCGGCAGGGCGCGGCGTTCGAACATCCGCTGGTAGAGGCCGGCGCCGAGGAAGAGCGCGGCGTAGGGGGAGAGGTCACCGGCGTCGTAGCCGCTGCGCAGGCCGCGCCGCTGGTTGGCGATGAACAGCGGATGGAGTTCGCCCGAGACGTGCCGCTGCGCCACCTCCCAGCGCCGGGCCGCCTCGCCGATCGCCTCGCGGCCCTGGTCGGCAAAACGATCGAACCGGTCCGGGATGCGGCACACGATCAGCTTTCCCGTCTGGCCGGTCGGCAGGTACACGTCGGGAGCCTCGGAGACCCGCAGGATCTGATCGGTGGCGGGGTCGCCCGCCTCGTCCACCTCGCCCTTGCGTCCCCGGGCGCTCATCATCTGCGCGGCGGCATTGCGGGTGCTGTCGTAGGACTCGGCATCGCGCAGGATCGGAGTGACCAGGCGCACCGCATCTACGCCGCTGTCGATCTGCTCGCGCTCGTCGTCCTGGCGGTCCTGCTGCGCGGTGTGGGATTCGGTGGGGGAGGCCTCCGTCAGGAGCCCGTACTCGCGGGCGATGGCCAGCAGCCGCAGAGCGATCGTCGCCGTCTCCCACGGCCCGTCGGCCGTGATCGCATCGGAGAGGTGGGGCCGGGCCTCCTCCAGCGCCATGGTCACGGAGTGGTTGGCGCCCTGCTGGATGTCTTCGACCTCCTGGTAACCGCCGACGACCAGGAAGCAGGCCAGGGCGAACTGGCCCATCGGGCGGGCCCTACCCATCGCCGCCGGGATGGAGGCGCGATACAGGTCGCCGAGCACCGAGCGCGCCCCCGGGTAGACGTAAAGGTTCTGGGTCTCCTGGCGGGCATCCTCGACGGCGAGGAACATCGCCTCGGCGGCCGGCCCACCGGCATGATCCAGGGCGGTCAGAAGCGGCACCGGGGTCTCGGGGAGGGCCTCGTCGCGGTCGGGGAACCACTCCGGGGGGAGCGGCCGCAACTCGTCGAGGTCGGTGGCGACCAGGTGCACCGCCTCGTGGAGCGCCGCGGCGAGAGCCACCTCGGACGGGGTCACCGGGGCCCGGCGAGCATACGCCGCCTGGAAGACGCCGGGGTCCATCACGATCTCGCCGGCACTGGCCGCAGTCCGGGATCCGAGTCGGACCCGCAGGTCCTGGTTGTGGGCCAGCGACCTGGCGAATCGGGTCACGGCCGGGGCGACCCGCTGGTAACGCGCCACCACGGCCTCCACGGCCCGCTCTTCGGCGGGCAGGATCTCGGTGAGCAGTGGTTCTTGGCGGCGGCGCACAGCCGACCATTGTCTCATGCGGGCCGTCTCCGGGTGCCCGACGGCGGCGGGAGGTTGTGGCTACACTCCGCCAACTTCTGGGCCTGGGACTCCGTCTCGCGCCCGGCTTCCATACCAAGAGGGGATTCGACCTATGAACCCTAGAAACCAGACCCGGCGGACCCTCGTGGCCGCGTTCGTGGTCCTGGCGCTGATCGCCGTCGCCTGTGGCGATGACGACGCGGCGACCACGACCACGGCCGCCACCACGACCACGGCCGCCACCACGACCACGGCTGCGGCCACGACGACGACAGCAGGCATCACGGCGGCTCCGTTCGAGGCGACCTTCGGCTACCTGGCACCGCAAACGGGCGGACTGTCGGGCATCGTCGACGCTTTGGTCAAGCCGGTGGAGATGGCGGCGGAAGAAATCGCTGCTGCCGGCGACACCATGACGTTGCTGATCGTCGACGACGGCACGGATCCCGCGATCGCCACGACCGCGGTCGAGGGGTTGCTCAACCAGGACGTGAGCGGCATCTTCGGCCCGGCGGCCACAGGCGTCTCGCTGTCGGTGATCGACCGGATCTCCGGCGCCGGAGTCCCGATGTGCTCGCCGTCGAACACGGGCTCGATCTTCACCACCTATGACGACGATGGGTACTACTTCCGTACTGCTCCTCCGGACAACCTGCAGGGTCAGGTGCACGCCGACCTGATCACCGAGGACGGCGCCACCAAGGTCGTCGTCGCCCACCGGAGCGACGAGTACGGGCGCGGTCTCGCCCAGGCGATCGCAGAGGCTCTCGAAGCCAACGGCGTCGAGGTCGCTCTGTTCCTCGAGTTCAACAAGGATGGGGACGGCGGCTTCGATGCGGAGGCGGCGCAGATCGCCGCCATTCCCGGCGTCGACGCCATCTCGTTCATTCCGTTCGGCGAGGGGGCGGCCTTCCTGCAGTCCCTGATCGAGGCCGGCCTCGGTCCCGACGAGGTGGCCCTGTACACGGCCGACGGCTTCGTCGACAACGTGAAGCCCGAGGATGTCGATCCGGACGACCCGGCGGTGTTCGCCGGCATCCGGGGTACCTACCCCTCGCTGGCTCCGCCCAGCGGGGAGCCGGGCTTCCCGGGTAGGTTCGCCGAGTACGCGCCGGGCACACCGACGATCTTCTCGGCACACGCCTACGACTGCGCCATCGTGTTCGCCCTCGCCACCGTGGCGGCAGGCTCGACCGACCCGGCCGAGATCGCGCTCTACGTCAATGACGTGACCCGGGACGGGACGCAGTGCTCGCGCTATGCCGAGTGCCGCGAGCTGCTGCTCGCCGGTGAAGACATCGACTACGACGGGGCCAGCGGAGTGCTGGACTTTGTCGGAGCCGGTGAGCCAGGGGCAGGCACCTATGACCTGTTCACCTATGCACCGGACGGGACCTACACCGTGGACGGGCAGGTGGACATCTCAGGCTGACCGAGTGACGATCGGAGGTCGGGGGCCCGCTG
>DNGH01000227.1 GCA_003486285.1 Actinomycetota bacterium | reverse complement strand
CGGCTACGACGAGGGCGGCCAGTTGACCGAGGCGGTGCGCCGCAAGCCGTTCTCCGTCGTGCTCTTCGACGAGATCGAGAAGGCCCACCCGGACGTGTTCAACACACTGCTGCAGATCCTCGAGGACGGCCGGCTCACCGACTCCCAGGGACGCACGGTGGACTTCAAGAACACCGTGATCATCATGACCTCGAACCTGGGCACGCAGGATCTCAAGCGCAAGGCGATCGGGTTCGCCAACGAGACCGACGAGCTGTCCTACGAGCGCATCAAGGAGAAGGTCACCGAGGCGCTGAAGAAGCAGTTCCGCCCCGAGTTCCTCAACCGGATCGACGAGGTGATCGTGTTCCACGAGCTCACCCTCGCCGAGGTCAAGTCGATCGTCGACCTGATGCTGAATCGGGTCCGGGAACAGCTGAAGTCGCAGGCGCTCGACCTGGTGCTCACCGACGAGGCCAAGGCGATACTGGCGACCAAGGGCTACGACCCGCAGCTCGGCGCCCGCCCGCTGCGCCGTGCCATCCAACGCATGCTCGAGGATCCGCTCTCGGAGAAGGTGCTGTTCGGGGAGTTCCCGGCCAATGCCACGATCCTGGTCGAGTTGGATCCCGAGGATCCCGATCAGTTGTCCTTTGCGACCGTCGAAACGCCGGACCAGCCCACGGTGGCCATGGCCGGCAGCGAAGGCTGACGCCGGGCCCCCGGCCCGGCGAGTCTCCAGTCCTCAGTCTCCAGTCTCCAGCATCGTCCCCAGTCCCCGGTCGCCAGTCCCCCCTGGACCATTCCGACTGGTGACTGGAGACTGGAGACTGGCGACTTCTCGGGTAACTTATCCACAGCACGCGTGGCGAACGCAGTCACCGCGCAGCCTGGTTACGGCCACCCCGGCGGACCCCTAGAATCAGCTTGTGCCTTTTGGCACATGGCAATCCATTCATAGGAGCAACTTCATGAGGAAGCACTTGAGCTTTGCCGTGCTGCTGGCGGCGTTTGCGCTGGTGGTGGCGGCGTGCGGCGATGACGACGCAACCACCACCACCACCACGACTGCCGCAGCCACGACTACCACCGCTGCAGTCACGACGACTGCTGCCGAGTCGACCACCACCGCGGCGCCGGTAGCGGCGATCAAGACCTGCCTGGTGACCGACCTGGCCGGTGTCGACGACCGCAGCTTCAACGCCAGCGCCTGGGAGGGCGTGCAGGCCGCGATGGCCGCGGGCGTTGCCACTGAGGACTCGTTCTACCTCGAGTCGGACGACTCCACGGACTGGCAGCCGAACATCGACCAGATGATCGCCCAGGGCTGTGAGCACATCGTGACCGTGGGCTTCGCCCTCGGCGAGGTGACGGCGATCAACGCGGACGCGCACCCGGAGATCATCTGGACGATGATCGACAACGTGCTGACCGATGCGTCGTTCGCACCGTTGGCCCTGCCGAATGTGCGTGAGCTCGTCTATCAGACCGACCAGGCCGCCTTTGCCGCCGGCTATCTCGCCGCCGGCGTGACCCAGACCGGGGTGCTCTGCACCTACGGCGGTGCCAACTTCCCGACCGTGTCGATCTTCATGGACGGCTTCACCCGTGGCGCCCTGTACTACAACGAGATCAAGGACACCGAGGTCACCGTCCTCGGATGGGACCCGGTGGCCAAGAACGGCATCTTCACGGGCAGCTTCACCGACATGGGCCTGGCGCGGAGCACCGCAGAAGGCCTGTTCCAGGAGGATTGTGACGTGATCATCCCGGTCGGCGGCGCCATCAACCTGCCTGCAGGTGATGCGATCCTCGACCTGGACATCGAGGTGGCGCTGGTCGGCGTAGATGCCGATGCGTACTTCGCGATGCCTGCGCAGTACCAGGGTCTGTGGCTGACCACGGTGGAGAAGGCGATTGCGCCGTTCATCACCCAGGCGATCACGGATCAGGCCAATGGCGTGTGGACGCCGGGGGCATTCCTCGGTGACCTGACCAATGGCGGCGTGGGTCTCTCCGAGTTCCACGATTGGGACGATCGGGTGTCCGACGAGCTGGCGGCCGAGGTCGCGCAGCTTCTCGAGGACATCGCGGCCGGCACCGTCGGTGGTCCGTTCTACACAGTCGGATACTGAGTCGTTTCGACGATTGACTGAAGGCTGTGGGCCCTCCTTCGGGAGGGCCCACTTCTTTGGCGGCATGCGGGTTCACCCCCTAGCATCCGGCCGGGATGACGGGACTTCAGCTGACGGGCATCACCAAGCGCTTCCCCGGCGTGCTCGCCAACGACGAGGTCGATCTGAGCGTGTCCGCGGGCGAGATCGTCGCCCTGCTCGGCGAGAACGGCGCCGGCAAGACCACCCTGATGAACATCCTGTACGGGCTCTACAGCCCGACCTCGGGGCAGGTGCTGATCGACGGCGAGGAGCGTCACTTCACCGGGCCCGGTGACGCCATCGCCGCGGGCATCGGCATGGTCCACCAGCACTTCATGCTCGTTCCGGTATTCACCGTCGCCGAAAACGTGATCCTCGGCGCCGAGCCGACCAAGAGCCTGGGCCGTCTCGACCACCGCAAGGCGCGCCAGACGGTGACCGACATCTCGGCCCGTTATCGGCTCGACGTGGACCCCGACGCCATCGTCGAAAACCTCCCGGTGGGCATCCAGCAGCGGGTCGAGATCATCAAGGTGCTGGCTCGTGAGGCGAGGTTCCTCGTCCTCGACGAGCCGACGTCGGTGCTCACGCCCGCCGAGGTCGAAAGCTTCATCGAGATCGTCAAAGGACTCAAGGCGGACGGCAAAGGGGTCGTGTTCATCAGCCACAAGCTCGGCGAGGCCCTCGAGATCGCCGATCGCATCGTCATCATGCGCCGTGGCAAGACCGTCGCCGAGGTGAAGCCCTCCGAGGTCGATGAGGAGCGGCTGGCAGAGCTCATGGTGGGGCGGCCGGTGGATCTGGAGGTGCACAAGGAGCCCGCCCAGCCGGGCGACGTGGTGCTGTCGGTCGAGGACCTGGTGGTTCTCGACCACCGCAACCGCCGCGCGGTGGACGGGGTCACCTTTCAGGTGCGTGCCGGGGAGATCGTCGGAGTGGCAGGGGTCCAGGGCAACGGTCAGACGGAACTGGTCGAATCCATCACCGGGTTGCGGCCCTCACTCGATGGAACGGTGGGCATCCTGGGTGCGGACGTCACCACGCTGTCCCCACGCCAGATCCACTCCCGGAACGTCGCCCACGTGCCCGAAAATCGGCAGGAGAGCGGCCTGGTGCTGCCCTTCACCGTCACCGAGAACATCATCCTCAACTCGTACTACGAGCCGCCCATCTCCAAGGGCATTCAGATGGATTGGGGAGAGGCGCAGAAGCGCGCCGGCCGCCTGGTGAAGGAATACGACGTCCGTACCCCGAGCCCCGATGTGCTGGTGTCCACGCTTTCGGGTGGCAACCAGCAGAAGGTGATCGTGGCGCGGGAGGTGGATCGTGACGTCAAGCTCCTCGTTGCCTCCCAGCCGACCCGCGGACTCGACGTGGGATCTATCGAGTACATCCACGCCCGGATCGTCGAGGAGCGTGATCAGGGGGTGGCGGTGCTGATCGTGTCCTCCGAGCTCGAGGAGGTCATGGCGCTCTCCGACCGCATCCTCGTCATGTTCGAGGGGAAGATCGTGGGTGAGTTCGACGAGTCGGCGACGGCGACCGAGATCGGATTGGCCATGCTCGGGGAGGCAGGGGGTGATCCGGCATGAGTGTCGACGACCTTCCTCCGCAGCCCCAGCCCGAGCCCACTCTCTACGACCGGATCACCGGCGTCGGGACCTCGGTGCGGCGGGCGCTGCTGATCCCGGCACTCGCCGTGCTCAGTGCCTTGATCATCGGTGCCTTCATCATCGCAGTCACCGACATCGACACCCTCAAGATCTGGGGCTCGGATCCGGGTGAGGCGTTCCGTCGGACCATGACCGGCATCGGCAGGGCCTACAAGGCGCTCTTCGTCGGATCGTTGGGCTCGACGAAGGCGATCACCGAGACGCTGTTCTCCGCCACGCCGTCGATCCTCGCCGGCCTCGCCGTCGCCATCGGCTTCCAGGCCGGTCTGTTCAACATCGGGGTCAACGGCCAAATGCTCATCGGCGGCATGGCCGGCCTGTGGGTCGGCTTCAGCATCTCGGTGCCGGCGTTCATCCACATCCCGCTGGCCATTGTGGCGGCGATGGTCGCCGGTGCCATTTGGGCCGGGATCGCCGGTCTCCTCAAGGCCCGCACCGGAGCCCACGAGGTCATCACGACGATGATGCTCAACTTCGTTGCCATCTTCCTCGTGGACTACCTCCTGAAGACGTCGATCTTTCAACAGCCGGGTCGCAATGACCCCATCTCCAAACCGGCGGAAGTCACGGCCCAGTTCCCAACTCTTCTCGAGGGGTATCGCCTCCACATCGGCTTCCTGATCGCCCTGGTTGCGGTGGCCCTGGTGTGGTGGCTGATGTACCGAACCACGATCGGTTTCGAGTTCCGCGCCGTCGGGTTCAACCCGACCGGGGCGCGCTACGCCGGCATGAGTGTCAGTTGGCTCTACGTGTCCGTGCTGGCGGTCAGCGGGGCTCTTGCCGGGATCGCCGGGGTCAACCAGGTGCTCGGTCTTGAGCCCTACCGGGGCTTGTCCAACTTTGCCGGGTCGGTGGGCTTCGACGCCATCGCCCTCGCGCTCCTCGGGCGATCCCAGCCTCTCGGAGTGCTCTTCGCCGGTCTGCTGTTCGGTGCCCTGCGCGCCGGCGGGCGCGAGATGCAGGGCGCCGCCGGGATTCCAATCGACCTGGTGCTGGTGCTCCAGGCGCTGATCATCGTGATGATCGCCGCCCCGGCACTGGTGCGCGCCATCTATCGGATCAGAACGTCCGATCAAGAACCGACGACGGTGATCTCGACGGGATGGGGCGGATGACGGCAACGACCACCATCTCGGCCATCCGGCTCAAGACCCGCGCCACCCCCGAGCAGCGGCGCGCCACGTTCATCGGCATCGTGATGGTGCTGATCGCCGGCTTCGTCGCCCGGGTGTTCGGCTTTGGTGTCGCCACGGGCGAGAAGGCGACGTTCAACCTGTCGCTGCCGGGGGAGCGAGTCCAGGATCTCTCGTGGGAGGTCGATGCCCGGCTCCTGGCGCTCATCGCCGCCGCGATCATTGCGTTCCTAGGCGGGTTCGTGCTGCGTCGGACCCATCTCCGCTGGACGAACCTGGCGCTCGCCATCGGGCTTGGCCTGTTCGCGCTCGCCTTCCTGACGTGGGCCGCCGCGGGCAAGTCCTTCAGCTTGGTGGGGATGCTGCGTTCTACTGTGATCCTGTCGGTTCCGGTGACCCTCGGGGCGCTCGCCGGCCTGACGTCTGAACGGGTCGCGGTGATCAACATCGCCATCGAGGGCCAGTTGCTCACGGCAGCCTTTGTGGGGTGCATCGTCGGCTCGGCCTGGGGGATCTGGGCGGGCCTGTTCGGTGCCCTGGTCGCCGGAGCCCTTCTCGGCGCCGTGCTCGCGGTTTTGGCGATCAAGTTCCGCATCGACCAGATCATCGCCGGCGTCGTGATCAACATGTTCGCCCTGGGGCTCACCTCGTTCCTGGCGCGGCGCGTCCTGGCGGCGTCGCCCGACCTCAACTCGCCGGGTCGGTTCTCGTCTCTCAAGATCCCGGTCCTGGGAGACATCCCGGTGCTGGGACCCATGTTCTTCGACCACAACATCCTCGTGTACGCCGCCTTCCTCGTGGTGCTGGCGCTGCACTTCGGCCTCTTCTACACCCGGTGGGGACTGCGGTCCAGGGCGGTCGGGGAGCATCCGAAGGCTGCCGACACCGTCGGGATCAACGTCAACCGGACGCGGTACCGCAACACCATCTACGGCGGCATCATCGCCGGGCTCGGCGGGGCCTTCCTGACGTTGACGCAGGTGTCGCGGTTCGAGGAGAACCTCACCGCGGGGATCGGGTTCATCGGGCTCGCCGCCATGATCTTCGGGCGGTGGATGCCATTCGGTGCGCTCGGGGCGGGGCTCGTGTTCGGCTTCGCCCGAGCCATCCAGCAGAAGCTCGGGATCCTGGGGACCCCGATCCCGTCGGAGTTCCTGTCCATGGCGCCCTACATCGTCACGATCATCGTGGTGGCCGGTGTCGTCGGGAGGAGCCGGCCGCCGGCGGCCGACGGGAAGCCCTACATCCCGGAGTAACGGCGGCATCGTGCCGTTACCCGTTACCCGTTACCCGTCGCCCGTCGCCTGATACAGGTGACCGGTAACCGGTAACCGGTAACTTCCTCATCCCCCCGACAGCGGCCTTCCGAAGAAGTAGATGTCCTGGGCGGCCATCTCAAAGTACGGTTCCTTGCCGTCGCAGGTCTGGCCCGGGTAACCGCTGGTGATGCGAATCGTCAGGCTCGAGGTCCCGATGCTGCGGATGTCGACGCGCTGGAGGTCACGGCTGTCGCCGAGTTCCTTCACGATCGTGTGGGTGAGGTCGTTGATCGAGACCTCGATGCCCTTCATCCGGTGGTTGCGGAGGAAGCGGCACTCGTCTTCGACGTTCTGGATGATCATCTCGGTGATCTGCACCGGTGGCGCGAACAGGAAGGTGATCTCGACCCCGATGCCGCCGTCGATGGCGTTCCACGAGGTGGCGGGGTCACCATCTATGAGCGCCTCACACGGGTACGAGCTCAGCTCCGAGGAAGGAGGGTTGCAGTTGACGGCGATCGGTGTGAGCGGCCCGACCGGGGTGGTGGGGAGCGAGGTGGGCGTCGTGTTCGTCGTCTCGGTGGTGCCCCCTCCGCCCCCGCTGAACATGTTGACGAGGAGGGCGAGGATCGCCACGCCGAGCACCACGCTGGCGAGGACGATGAGTGCCCTGGCCCCGGCCGTGGTGCGCAGCATCGGCTGCGGTGCCACTGGCATCTGGCTGCGGGCGAGACGGGCGCCGCAGCGCTCACAGTGGCGGTTGTCGGGGTCGTTGGGGGCGCCGCAGGAGACGCACGCCACGGCGCCCTCCACGGTGGTGGCGGCCCGGGTCGACCGCGGCGGTGATTGGCGCCGCGGCGTCGCCGGCTCCTTGTCGGGCTTTCCCTCGAGCCCGAATGGCTCGAAAAGGTCGTCGAAGCTGTCGAGGGAGTCGTCGTCCATGCGAAGGGGTATTGTGCCACGGATTCCATATTCCTCTCTGATGCTTGCCGAAGTCCGCCCCACCGAGCTCTGGACCACTGCCGGCCTCGTCGGCGGTCTTTTCCTGCTGGGCGCGTTGGTCGTCCTGGCGGTGTTTCTCGTCACCCGGCGCCGATAGTCTCGGTCCATGAAGTACCGCTGCGAGGTGTGCGGGCACGAGAGCCTCAAGTGGATGGGGTTCTGCTCGCAGTGCCGCGCCGACGGCGCCCTGGTGGAGGTCCCGACGGAGCGTCGCACCTCGGCCAAGGGCAGCCATCGGGCGCGAGTGGTCACCGTCGGGTCGGCCGGGTCGGGCGACGTCGTGCGCCGGGCCGTCGGGATCGGTGAGATCGACCGCGTCCTCGGCGGCGGGCTCGTCCCCGGCGCCGCCATCCTCATCGGTGGAGAGCCGGGGGTGGGAAAGTCCACACTCCTGCTCCAGGTGGCGGCCGCCCTGGCGGCGCAGCAGGGCAAGGTGCTCATCGCCAGTGCCGAGGAGTCGCTCGACCAGATCGGGCTGCGAGCCCGGCGTCTTGGAGTCACCGGCGATGGGGTGCTGCTCACCGCCGAGCGCGATGTCGATGCGATCGTCGCCGCTACCGCCGACGCCAAGCCCGATCTGCTCATCGTGGACTCGGTGCAGAGCATCGAGGCCCGCGAAGTGGGTGGTGCCGCCGGTGGGGTCGCCCAGGTGAGGGAGTGTGCCGCCCGGCTGGTTCACGCCGCCAAAGAGTCGGGCGTGCCGGTGGTCCTCATCGGCCACGTCACCAAGGATGGGGGCATTGCCGGGCCCAAGCTGCTCGAGCACACGGTGGACGTCGTGCTCTACCTCGAGGGAGATCTGGATCGCGGCCTGCGGGTGCTCCGCAGCCTGAAGAACCGCTTCGGCGCCACCCATCAGATCGGGCTCTTCGAG
Organism: Actinomycetota bacterium; assembly: GCA_003486285.1. GTDB lineage: Bacteria > Actinomycetota > Acidimicrobiia > Spongiisociales > UBA11373 > UBA11373. The sequence continues at coordinate 2,146 of DNGH01000227.1, read as the reverse complement.
ATGGGTGAGGCGGGCATGCGCGAGGTGACCGATCCGGCTGGTCTGTTGGCCACCGACCACCTCGGCGAGGTGGCCGGGAGCGTGGTGTTCCCCGCCATCGATGGCAGGAGGCCCCTTCTGGTGGAGGTGCAGGCGCTGGTGGCGGCGACCTCGAACCCCCAGCCGCGGCGGTCGGTGAAGGGCCTCGAGGCGGCGCGGGTCCATCAGGTGCTCGCCGTGCTCGAGCGGCACGCCGGCCTGTCGTTCGACAACCAGGATGTCTATGTCAGCGTCGTCGGGGGACTGCGGCTGCGAGACCCCGGGGCCGACCTCCCGGTTGCCATCGCGCTGGCTTCGTCGCTGCTCGATCGCAGTGTGGGCGCGGTGGCGGCCTGGGGTGAGGTCGGGCTCACCGGCGAGATCCGGCCGGTGGCCCACGGCGAGCATCGTCACGCCGAGGCCAAGCGACTCGGGGTGGCCACGGCGGTGGGACCGCGGGACAACGGCCACGACCGGATCGATCGGGTGCTGCGCGAGTTGGGGTTGGGTAAGTTGAGAGTTGAGAGTTGAGAGTTGAGAGTCGAGCGCAGACACTCTGGACTCTGAACTCTGAACTCTGAACTCTGCTGCCGATCGTGTTCTCGTGACTACCCTGCGCACTCCATGGCTCAGAAGGATCAGACGCTCGACATCCGGCGCTCGCTCGCCCCGGGGACACCGCTGCGCAATGCCATCGAACTGATCCTTCGGCAGGAGACCGGTGCGCTCGTCGTACTCGGATACGGGCGAGACGTCGAGGCCATCTGCACGGGTGGGTTCCATCTCGACGGCGCCGACTTCGGACCGGCCCGTCTCGCCGAACTCGCCAAGATGGATGGGGCGGTGATCACCGACGAGGCGGCCGAGGTGATCTATCGGGCGAACGTCCATCTCATCCCCGATCCATCGATCGCCACCAACGAGACGGGTACCCGCCATCGCACCGCCGAGCGCGTCGCCATCCAGACGGGCCGTCCCGTCGTCGTGGTCAGCCAGGGTCGCCAGACCGTGAGCGTGTTCGTGGGACGGCATCAGTTCGAGCTGCGCAGCCCCACGGCGCTGCTGGCTCAGGCGAATCAGAACCTGCTCACCCTGGAGCGTTTCCGGCGCCGCCTCACCGACGACGAGGATCGCCTCACCCAACTCGAGGTGGCTGACATCGCCGTGAACCGTGATGTCGTCCAGTTCCTGCAGCGTGCCGCGCTGATCCGCCGAATCGGGTCGGATCTGGAGAACTACGCGGTCGAGCTCGGCGGCGAGGGGGAGCTGATCCGCTTGCAGCTCCTCGACCTGTTGGCGGGAGTCGGGGAGGCGGCCACCCTGGTGTACGCCGACTACTCGCGCCGCTATCCGCCGAAGACCCAGCAGCCACTCGACCTGATCGACACCCTCACCACCGAACTTCTCAGCGATGGGAGCCGCGTGGCGGCGCTGCTCGATCTCGGCCCGCAGGAGAGCCCGGTGCGTCCCCGGGGCTACCGCATGCTCGACCGCATCCCCCGGCTCCCCGATGCCGTGAAGGTGTCGTTGGTCGGGCACTTCAAGAACCTGCAGCAGTTGCTCGCTGCCACCGTCGCCGAACTCGATCAGGTCGAGGGTGTCGGCCGGACTCGGGCACGGCAGCTCAGGCGTTTCTTCGACCGGCTGCTCGACTCGAGCCGCGGGTGGGAATTGGAAGAGGACTAAGGAAGTCACCAGTCGCCAGTCACCAGTCCCCAGTCACCAGTCAGGTGTCAGCCGGACATCATCTGGTATCTGGTATCTGGTATCAGGTATCTGGCATCTGGTATCGCCTCCCCCATGCGGTACAATCCCGTCCCCCCACCCCCTTTGAGGCATGACCGCGAAGAAGTCCGCTCCCGTCAAGTCCCGCACCGCCGCGAAGAAGCCGGCCGCCAAGAAGCCGGCTGCGAAGAGGGCTGTGGTCAAGAAGGCTCCGGCGAAGAAGCCTGCGGCCAAGAAGGCTCCGGCGAAGAGGGCTGCGGCCAAGAAGGCTCCGGCGAGGAAGGCTGCGGCCAAGAAGGCTCCGGCGAAGAAGGCTGCGCCCAAGAAGGCGCCCGCCAAGAAGCCGGTGGCCAAGAAGGCGCCGGCCAAGAAGGCGCCCGCCAAGAAGCCGGTCGCCAAGAAG
>DNGH01000133.1 GCA_003486285.1 Actinomycetota bacterium | reverse complement strand
CTACTCGTTCGGTGACATCGTCCAGCTCCGGGTGGTGAAGCGCCTCCTCGACGCCGGGATGAGCCTCAAGAAGATCCGCCAGGCCATGGATCTCCTGCGCGAGCAGCTCAACAGCGCCACCCCTCTGGCCGACGTGACCCTGCTCTCCGACGGCTCCACCATCTACGCCGCCCACAGCGCCGATGAGGTGGTCGACGTCTTCCGTCGCGGCCAGGGAGTCTTCGGGATCGCAGTCGGACCGGTCCAGGCCGAGATGGAAGGGGAGATCCACCGCCTCTTCCCGGACGAGCCTGCGGTGCCTGCGATCGCAACCGCCGCCAGGGAGGCGTGAGCTGACCGTCGACTTCCAGAGCCAGGCCGAAACCGTCGAGTTCGCCCACGACAGCGAACGGCAGTTTGCCCGTCTCCTCGACTTCTACGGGATCCCGTGGGAGTACGAACCACAGTCGTTCCCGGTCGAGTTCGACGACGCCGGGGTGCCGACCGGCTTCTTCACTCCGGACTTCTTCCTGCCGGAAGAGGGCATGTTCATCGAGATCACCACGATGAACCAGAAGCTGGTGACGAAGAAGAACCGCAAGGTCAGACTGCTCGCCGAGCATCACCCCGAGGTCCGCTGCAAGATCTTCTACCAGCGCGACTACCTCCACCTCCTCATCAAGTACGACCTCGAGGCTCCCGGAGACCTCGAGTTGGCCCCGCCCCCGACCCGAATTCCCGGTCCGGTGCAAGTCGTCGATCTGGGGGAGAGCGAAGCCGGCTGAGGAGCCGGAGCGAACTCCATCCCGGTCTAGAGTTCGGCGGGTGAGTCTCCATTCCCCCCTGCACGCCGCTCACGCCGCGCTTGGGGCCCGCTTCACCGACTTCGGCGGCTGGGAGATGCCCCTCCAGTACGAGGGAACCCTTGCCGAGCATCGGGCGGTGCGGTCGGCGACCGGAGTCTTTGACGTCTCGCATCTGGGGCGCTTCCTCGTCGAGGGCCCCGAGGCCGCCGTCCTGGTGGGGCGGCTCCTCTGCAACGACCTGGCCAAGATCGCCCCCGGTCGGGCGCAGTACACCCTCATGCTCAACGACGCCGGCGGCATCGTCGACGACATCATCGTGTGGTGGCTCGAGCCCGATCGGATGATCGTGCTCCCGAATGGGGTGAATCACGACACCGTTCGTGATGCGTTCTCCGCGGCCGAGGCCGATGTGCGGATCACCGATCTGCGGCCGACGACCGCCTTGCTGGCAGTCCAGGGTCCCGGGGCCTCGGCCCTGCTCGCGGCGACGGTCGGTCTGGCTCCCCGGCGGTTTCGCGTGGTCGAACAGCCGCCACTCGTCGCCGCCGGCACCGGATACACCGGGGAGCCCGGGGCGGAGCTGATCGTCGATGCCGATCACGCCGCCGGCGTCTTCGCATCCCTGCTGGCCGCCGGAGCCGTTCCCTGCGGTCTCGGTGCCCGCGACGTCCTCCGTCTCGAGATGGGTTACCCGCTCTGGGGCCAGGACCTGGACGCCACGACCACGCCGTTGGAAGCGGGGTTGGAGTGGGTGGTCGGCTGGGACCACGACTTCACCGGCAAGGGTGCGCTTCTGGCGCAGCAGAAGACCGGCGTCGACAGGGAACTCATCGGATTCGCCTTTCCCGACCGCCGGGTGCCGCGCCACGGTTTCGCCATGCGCTGTGGGGCCTCGCGGGGAACGGTCGCTTCGGGGAACTTCAGCCCCATCCTCGAAGTCGGCATCGGGATGGGCTACGTGGCACCCCCGCCCCAGCCGGCTGATGACACCGTCGAGATCGAAGTCCGCGGAGAGTGGTTCCCCGCCCGCCGGGTCGTTCCCCCCTTTCTGGAGCGCTGATGGACTTCACTCCGCACACTCCCGCCGATCTCGAGGAAATGCTGTCCGCGTTGGGGATGAAGACGGTGGAGGAGCTGTTCGCCCACATCCCGGCCCGGCTCCGCACCGCACCAGACCCCGGGCTGCCGGCGCCGCTCTCCGAGCCCGAGGTGATGGCCCACATCGCCGCCCTGGGGCGTGAGGTCTCCTCGCACCTGATTTGCTTTGCCGGGGGAGGGGTCTACGACCACCACCTCCCTCCGGTGGTCCGCGCCCTGACACTGCGCCCGGAGTTCGTCACCTCCTACACCCCCTATCAGAGCGAGGTCGCCCAGGGCGTGCTGCAGGCGCTGTGGGAGTACCAGTCGATGATCGCCACCCTCACCGGCCTTCCCGTGGCCAACGCCTCCCTCTACGACGGAGCCTCGGCAGGCATCGAGGCGGTGAACCTCGCAGTCGCCGAGACCGGGCGTCCTGCGGTGTGGGTGTCGCGGGGACTGGATCCCCGCACCCGCGAAGTCCTCGCCACCTTCGGGAAGGCCCGGGGCCTCGAGATCGTGGAGCACCCGCTGCTCGACGGACGCACCGTCTGGGCGGTCGATGCCACCCCTCCTCCCGCGGCGGTGGTGTTCGGCCAACCCAACTACCTCGGTGTGATCGAGGACTACGACGCCGCGGTGGCACTGGCCCACGGGGCGGGAGCCCTCGCCGTCGCTTCCTTCGACCCGATGCTTCTCGGGGTGCTGCGGTCTCCCGGAGCGGCGGGTTGCGACATCGCCTTTGCCGAGGGCCAGCCACTGGGTAATCCGATGTCGTTCGGAGGTCCGGCGCTGGGAGTGTTCGCCACGTCACGGGAGTTGCTGCGCCGCATCCCCGGACGCCTGGTCGGGCGCACCGTGGACACCGCCGGCCGCACCGCCTACACCCTCACCCTGCGCACCCGGGAGCAGGACATCCGGCGCGAGAAGGCATCGTCCAACATCTGCACCAACCAGTCGCTCAACGCCATGGCGGCGGCCATCCACCTCGCCTGGCTCGGCCCCGATGGATTGGCCGAAGTCGGACGCCAGTCGATCGCAAAGGCACATCACCTCGCGGGTCTGCTCGGGTCGATCCCCGGGGTCCATCCCGCCGTCTCGAGCCCATTCGCCCGTGAGTTCGCCGTGCTGCTCGATGCGGCGCCCGACGACGTGATCACGGCAATGGCGGAACGGGGATACCTCGCCGGTATCCCGCTGGGGACCGATTACCCCGAGTTTCCCGGGGGGCTTCTCATTGCCGTCACCGAGCGACGCACCCGGACCGAACTCGAGGGGTATGCCGCCGCGCTGCGGGAGGTGATGGCCGGTGCCTGAACCCGCCGGCCGCGCGACGTCCATCCCCCTCATGGGTGGTGCCGCCGAACCGACCCTGCGCCAGCTGTCGGCACCGGGGAGACACGCCTGGTCCCTTCCCGAACTCGACGTCACGGAGGCGCCGCCGCTCCCCGAGGCAGCAGCCACGCCACCGCGGCTTCCCGAGGTCTCCGAACGCGACCTCGTGGCGCACTTCACTCGCCTGGCGCACCGCAACTTCGCCGTGGACCTCGGGGCCTACCCGCTCGGGTCGTGCACGATGAAGTACAACCCCAAGGTCTGCGACTGGGCCGCCGAGCAAGCGGGCTTCCGTGACCTGCATCCGGCGACCCCGGCGGCCCTTGCCGCCGGGGCGCTCGAGGTGATCCTGCAGGCCGAGGACCTCCTCTGCCGGCTCACCGGCATGGCCGCCGCCACGTTCCAGCCGCCGGCGGGCGCCGCAGGCGAGCTCACCGGCCTCCTGATCATGGGAGCCCACCACCGCAGCACCGGGCGCGACCCCACGACGATCCTGATTCCCGACTCGGCGCACGGGACCAATCCGGCATCGGTGACCCTGGCGGGCTTCCAGGTCCGGCACATTCCGAGCGACGCCCGTGGGATGGTCGACCTCGCCGCCCTGCGCTCCGCCGTCGACGACGACACCGCCGGATTGATGTTGACCAACCCCAACACCCTCGGTCTCTTCGAGGAGGACGTCGCAGAGATCGCCGAAGTGGTGCACGCCGCAGGGGGGTTGGTCTACTACGACGGCGCCAACCTCA
>DNGH01000251.1 GCA_003486285.1 Actinomycetota bacterium | reverse complement strand
GGTTACCGGTTACCGGCGACGGGCGAGAGAGAGTCTTGCGGGTAGCGGGTAGCGGGAAGCGGGTAGCGCTTCCCTACGCGGAGCGAACCACGACCTCGGGCCGTCCGGCCACCGCAGTATCGACGCTGGCGTCCTGGATCAGCTGGGTCAGTTCCTGCCAGTCCAGGTTGAGGGCGCACGTCCCGCAATAGGGGACGTCACCGCGCTTGAGTGTGGCGGCCTTGCCGCAGCGAGTGCAGATCATGGCCTCTGTATCGGCGGGTATTGCCGGCGAACTGAGCGCTTCCGCCGGCTATTCGGGCGGTCGGATGTCTCCGATGGCGCCGAACAGAGCGTCTTCGACCGAGGTATCGGCGTGGATGCGGCGGAAGGCGTCGCTGAGCTCGAACCAGATCCGGTCGATGTCATCGACGATGGGCAGGGGGTGGCCCGAGGCCACCGATTCCAGGACGACGGTGGCGCTGCTCGACGCCGCCTCGGTCCACACCGGGGCCATGCCGGTGGCCAGGGCAATCGCTCCGGATCCGTTCACGTCTCCGAGCCAGTCGGTGACGAAGTCCACCGCCTCCGATTTCGCCGATCCGAACGGGTTCACGAACGCTGCCAGAGTGCGGAACGAGGTCACCGCAGCACTGCCGCCGATGGTGGGCAGCGATTCGACGGCGATGTCCATCCCGCCCGCTTGCACCGCGGCCAATCCGGAGGCCCGCACCCACAGCAGCGCGGCGTTGCCGGCGGCGAAGTCGGCGATGGCGGCAGCGGCATCGGCGGGGGCCGTGATCGTGCCGTCGGCAAGCAGGTCGGCGAAGATGCTCACCCCGGCCACGGCCTCGTCGGTGCCCAGGCCGAGGTCGTCGGTGTTCCACCCCACCTCGGGATCGGGGCCGAACAGGTACCCACCCATCGCCACCAGAAAGGGATAGTGCAGGTCGGCGTCGCCGTCGGCGGGCAACAGCAGGCAATCGTCGGCATCGGGGCAGGAGATCGACTCGACGGCTTCGGGCGCTTCGGGGAGCAGGGCGCGGTTGCGGATCTGCACGATGCCGTCGACCACGAGCGGGGCCGCCAGGGGATGTCCGCGCGGCGAGACCGAGGCGACGATGGTATCGGCCAGGCCGTCGGCGAGGGGCATCGGTTCCGCCAACCCCGCCTCGGCGAGCGCCAGCACCCAGGTGTGTGGCCCGACGTAGATGTCGGCGGGACCATCCAGGCCATCGTCGAGCAGGGCCTCGAGCAGATTGGCGGGACCGGCGTCGCCGCCGGGAGGGGTGAAGACCCGCACCTCCACCGGGATCCCCGTCGCCGACGTGTAGGCGTTGCCGCGTCCGGTGATGGCTTCGGCGAGGGTGGTGTCGCTAACCCAGACCACCAGGGGCCCGGTGGGGCGGGGGATCGTGACCACCGCCGTGGTCGGGGTGGTGGTCGCGATGGTCGGCCCGGGGGCGAAGGTGGTGGTCGTACCGGGAACGCTCGTGGTGGGCAGAAGCGAACCGCCACCGCAGGCGGCGACGAGCAGCGTCACAACGGCGACGCGCCCGATCCCGAGGGCCGATTTGGTCATGAAGGGGACTCCAGTGGGAACGGGGAACGATACCGCCTCAGAACCGGTACGCGGTCTTCAGGGTTCCGGCATCGCCCTGCACCGCACCCAATCGGTCCGGGGGAGAGGCCGACGGCGCGAGCAACGATGGCGCCCAGGAGGGTGGTTCTCGGTCTCGTCGACGCGGAGGTCAGCCGGCGCGGCCGATGGCCCGCAGGTCGATGCCGGCGGCAAGGCGCCGGATGAGGTTGAGGGGGCCGGCGGCGGTCTCGACGAGGACCCCGGATTCGCCTGCAGCCACGACGGCGAGGTGCGCTCCCACGGCGATGCCCTCGCCGGCGAGGAAGTCGCGCGTCGCCGGTGGCAGGCGCATCGCCACCACTTCACCGGCCAGACCCACCGGGATCTGATCCAACGCGATGACCCCGCGGCGCTCGGGGGCGAGGGAGTCGACCTCGGGAATGGGCTGGCCCAGAGGATCGATCTGCGGGTTGCCGAGGAAGGCGGCGAGGCGATCGGCGGCGTCGATCGCGGTGACGTGCTCGAGGTGGCAGGCCTGGTCGTCGGCTTCGATGGGGGCGAAGCCGAGGTGTTCGACCAGGAAGGTCGCCCACAGGCGGCGAGTCCGCAGCACCCGATTCGCCACGATCCGCCCCGTCATGGTGAGCCCGGCGCCGCGATACGGCTCGTAGGTGACCAACTCCCGGTTCGCCAGTTTCCGGACCATCTCGTTGGCCGATGCGACGGAGACCGACAGCGCCTCGGCGATAGCCGGCATCGGCACCGGCTCGGGATGCCCCGATTCGATGGCGCGTGCCACCGTGATCAGGTACATCTCCTCGCTCTCGGTGGTGTTGGGTGGTTCAGCGGTTCCCGCGGACACCGGTTCGGCATGTTTGGGCATACCTGAACATCCTAGGCCGGCCCGGTTTCGGGGCCATCCCAGCCCCGCCAACAATCCCCATCGGCTGTGGATAACTCCGGTAGGGTGGTCGTCCGCACGCAACGGCGCGGCTGATCGCTCGCCCGCGGTGCGCCGACCACAGAGGAGACGAGCGGTGTCCACCGAGACCGCATCGTTCGGCGCCGGTAAGAGAGAGAGCCATGACGCCACCGCCTTCTACGGGCGGCGTCTGCTCTCCCACGTCGCCGACCCGGTCTCCGGCGACCCCCAGCCGCCTCCGGCCCTCATCCTCGACTCGTTCTTCGCCAAGTCCTCGGAGACCATGGAGGAGATCCCCGACGATTGCGTCGCCCTCATGGTCACCTCGCCCCCCTACAACGTGGGCAAGGAGTACGACGAGGACCTCTCGCTCGCCGACTACCTCGACCTGCTGCATCGGGTGCTCAAGGAGACCTACCGGGTGCTCGAGCCGGGCGGTCGCGTCGCGGTCAACGTCGCCAACCTGGGTCGGAAGCCGTACCTGCCGCTCAACCATCACGTCGCGGGGATGCTCTCCGACATCGGCT
>DNGH01000094.1 GCA_003486285.1 Actinomycetota bacterium | reverse complement strand
TGGTGTTCGTCGACGGCGCAGGCGTGCACGCCGCCGACACCGCTACCGGCGACCGGGTGTGGGACCAGCCGTTTGCCGACACCAGGACTCAGGCGGCGGTCGTCGGAGACGTCGTTGTAGTCCTGGGCGGACGTCAGCTCACCGGCCTCGACGTCGCCACCGGTAGGCCTATGTGGAACGCTTCCGTGGACCTCGAAATCCCCTATGCCGTCCTGGCCGCCGGTGACGTGGCGGTGGCGGCAGCCGAGGACGGCGTCGTCGCCGTCGTGGCAGACACTGGCGTCGTCCTGTGGGAGCTCAACCGCGGAGTCGCCGAGCCGCCCGTGATCGTCGACGACTCGATACTCCTCGCCCACTCAGACGACCACCGCACCATCGCCCTATACCTGGTCCGGCCGGTTGAGTGAGGTCCGCTCGTATGACATTCCCGCACTATGGCTGAGGGGAGTATGCGTTACTACGATCTCGGCAGAGGAGACAACCACTGTGTCCCTGAGCCCCCTCCGAAGTTATCCAGCCGCAGCTGCGTTTGGCTTAGTACTCATTGCGACATCGGCATGTAGTACCGCTGACCGGTTGAGCACCGACCGCGATCCAACGACCGGGGCGACAACCACGGGAGTGGCGCCTCCGATGACGACCACGGGCGGCGCGCAAGCACGGACGTTCACCGGCGAGGGTGACCCACCAGAGGATGTTATGGCGCTGCTCCGTCCCGGTGACCTTGAGCTGCTGGCCTGGGGGCGCGCCGCTGGCGAGCCGTGGGCTCTTGTGACCTGGGAACTCGTTGAGGAGGGCCAACCCGCATTGACCTGCACGGAGGTGCTACCCCTTCAGGGTGAGGGCTACTGCGCGACGCCGGAGGGAGTAGGAGCAGACGGTCTGTTCCCACCCCGAGCCTTCAAACTCGGCGATGGAGGCTTGATCCTGATCCACACGGCGCTCGGTGTGGAGCAGGTGTCCGTAGTGTCGCCGACCGGGTTTCAGGTCATCAAGATTTACGGGGAAGCCGGTGGATACCCGCCAACAGGCGTGCTCCCTACCTCGGGTCACGCCTCTGAGGGGACGTTGGCTGCGCTCGATGCGAATGGGAACACAGTCGGTGGGCCGATGACGTTCTTGTTCACGGAATCCGAGTTCCTTGAGACACCACTGCCGGCCTGACTGAAGCGTTCGACTTCGGCTCGTATCTGGTGTCCTTAAGAGTTCCTCAGCCCGGCAGCGCGGATGGGAGTTGTGACCCTCAAGGCGGCCATTGCCTCGGGTGGCATTCCCGCACGCTGGCGGAGGGGACAGGGATGTGCTCTGGGGTGAACCCGATTGGCCAATACGGCCGGTGAGTTGGGCGCGATACTGAGATTGTGTCGCTGGCTTTCATCTCCTTCACAGCAGTCAGGATCATCGGGGCTGCCCTCCTGGCTGTAGGGGTGTTGGCTGTTGCAGTCAGCCATCGTCTCCGCCGCGGCTCCGTTGGGGTGGCGGGGATCGGCGCGCTCGGGGCAACACTGGGGCTTGTGTCGCTGTTCCAATCTTTCGGTTCGATCACTGAAGGGCCAATGGCGGGCTGGAATGATATTCGGTGGATCTTCGCTTCCACGTTCGACTCGTGGGTGTGGGTCGGTGTGTTCGCTGCAGTCGTCTCCGCAACATGGCTTGGTGTGGCGCTCGCCGTGAGCCGCCGGTGGAGCGGTCTCCGTGCTGCGGCGATAGCCGTTGGATCTGTGGTCGGTGCGGTGACTCTTGGGCTCCTTGACCGCTCCCTTTGAGTCCCGCGAATCTCGGGTGTCATTCCCGCACTCTGGCTGGGCTCAGATCCCGTTCGGCAAGGTCCTTGCCGCTTTGGTTGTTGTGGCCGGAGCCGCTTCGTGCACCAAGTCGGACGGTGGTCCTGATGGCTGGGTTGAGGTGGGTTCCGAGGCCGCGATCAGAGCGGAGGGCGTGATCTACCTTGCCGAACTGAGCGCGTTCGTAGTGGCGACGGACAGCTCGATCGTCGCCCTGACGGATGGCACTCAGCACCTGGATGGCGAACGGGTGCTGTACTGCGCTGCCCGAGGCGGCTTCGTTGGGCCTCACGGTGAGAGTTTCGACCGTCAGGGCAGGTATGTGGGCGGGCCTGCGGCCTCCGACATGGATCTCATCGCCATCCGCATCGAAGGAGGTTTGGTGAGCATTGACCTACATGAAATCACCTTGACCCCCGGACGGTCAGCGGGGACAGTTCCTTCGCCCGGTGCCAGGTGCGAAGGGTCAGAGGATCCCGCGGGTTTCGTGCGCACGGGCTGAGGCCCCGTCTCAGCTCATGTGACATTCACGCACGCTGGCGGAGGTGGCGGCGCACAACCACGGTGGGACCGTCGCCTCGGTTCTTGGCGTGGCGGCGGACCTCTAGCCGAGATCCCATGATTCCTCAGGTCGGCGGAACTCCCCGCCGATGGAGGACCTGAGCCGCTGGAAGGAGGGCTTCGAGGTGTCCTGGTCGACCACACCCACACGGTTGGTGTATCGACACTCCCGTCTCGACCGTGCCGGATCCATCGTGGCTTTGGTCGTCTTGGCTCTGGGTACGGTGGCGCTCTTCGTCGTCGGTCTACCGGTTCCCCTGGTGGGTATCGCCGGCGGGGTTGCCGCGTTGCTAGGGGCCTTCGCGGTGGTCGTGAACCGCCGCGGCGTTGAGGTAGACGAGCACCAACTCGTGGTGCATCGCGTTCTGTCCTCGCAATCGATCGAATGGTCCGACATCGCGGCCTACTACCACCCGAGAGGCACGACTCGACTCGGCCTGGCCTCGATCATCGCCGCTCTGGGCGGACTGCTGCTGGTGCTCCGCGGGAACACCTCCCGGTTCTCGCTCATCCTGGAATCGAAGTCGGGCAAGAGGGTGGGCGTTCTCGACAATGTGCATCCTCAGACCCCTGGGTCGCCCCCTCTGGACACGCTGGTCCGAGAACGCGTCGTGGGACAGCTCTCTCCCGATCTACGGACCGTGTTCGGAGCGGGCGCGCGGGTCGAGTTCGGTCCTGTGTCGCTGAGCCGCCTAGAGGGGATGATCTTCAAAAGGAAACGGATCCCCCTCGCCGAACTGGGGGACTACTCTCTCGTCCAACGCAAGGGTCGGCTGGTGTTGAGTCGCGGGAAGGCACTGGGCGTCGACCCGGCGGTCAGGTGGGATCGAGTCCCCAACATCGACATCCTCCTCACCCTGTTCGCCGAACTGAAGCAGGCCGCTCCCACACCCCATCCAGCGTGGTGAGCGAGTCCGCAGCCGCTGGCTGAAGGTTGACCAGTACATCGAATCCCGATATCGACGCGTCTAGCCGCTGAAGATCGGATGACACTTGCGTACGCTGGCCGAGGGCGGTGGCCTCCCGCCTGACTACGGCGATGTGGCACAGGTCTCTGGCGCGACACCGTAGGGGATAGTTGCCGTCCAGACTGCGGGAGCGGTGCCCGTGGGGTCTGCGGCCGATTGCCCTTCGTCGATCACCATGAGATCGAGGCATGTCGGCTCGATCAGGACGAACCCTCCGTTGAACTGTGCATCACGACCGGAACAGACTTGGAACATCACCGTGTGATCCGATCCGGCGAGGGTTGTCGGGAACCACCGGTTGGGGTCGTACAAGAGCCCCGCCGAGTCACGGTCTTCCTCAACGATGGTCAGCCTCACTGGCCCAACGGCGGTGCCATCGACAACGGTCACGTACTTGTGTGCCAGATACCCCCCCTCCGGGTAGAACGTGAAGTCGTCGAACTCCGAGGTCCATTCGAAGTCGAGGTCGAGAAAGGCGATCGGGCCGACATGAAGGATGGGGATCTCGATGTCCGGTGGGCCGTATCCCTCGCTGATACGGCTATTGCACAATCGCTCGTACTGGTCGCGCCTCGCCACAGTGGTCGTGATGGGCTCCGGTAGCGTCGTCGGGGGTACAACTCCGGTTGTCGCGACCCCGAGTGTCGTCGGTGCGGCCGATGAGGTCGACGAGCCCGACCTCGGGTCCCCTGTTGAGGTACACGCGCCGACCAGCGATGCGATAACAACCACCACGACGGCTCGCACCAGAGACCCCTCCCTGTCTAACTCCCGCGAGTGTCCCACGTCGGATGACA
>DNGH01000169.1 GCA_003486285.1 Actinomycetota bacterium | reverse complement strand
TGAAGCCGCGGTAGGGAGCCGCCGGTTACCAGCGGGTTGCCCGTTACCGGTTACCGGTTACCCGCGAAGAACACATAGAGCGCGTAGATCCGGCGCCCGGCATCGGGTAACGGGTAACTGGTAACCGGCAACTACAACTTCCCCCACTCCCGTAATGCAAACCGATCCGTCATCCCCGATACGTAGTCGATGGCGGCCGTGATCGGGTCGGAGTCGGGATGGCGATAGGTGTCGGGCACCTCGGCGGGATGGGCTAGGTAGTGGTCGACGAGGCCCCGGATCACGGCGATGGCCTGATCGCGCTGCGGGGCCGCCTCGGCCCGCAGGTACACCCGCTCGAACATGAAGTCGCGCAGCTCGTTCATGATCTCGAGGGCGTCGGCAGCCATGGAGACCTCGCCGGTCAGCACCGACTCCTCGACCACGCTGTCGATCATCTCGTTGATCCAGGCGCCCCCGGGAGCACCGAATATCCGCGTGGCGGCGGCGGGGAGATCATCGTGGCCGATCACCCCGGCCCGCACCGCATCGTCGACGTCATGGGTGAGATAGGCGATGCGATCGGCGAAACGGCACACCATGCCTTCGCTGGTGTCGGGGGGCGGGTCGATCTTCCACGAGTGCGCCCGGATGCCGTCGATCACCTCGAGGGTGGGGTTGATCGGTTCGAGCAGGGTGAACACCCGCACGCTCTGGGCAGCGTGGTGCCATTCACCGGGGACATAGGGGCTCAGGGCGTCCTCACCGATGTGGCCGAACGGGGAGTGGCCGACGTCGTGGCCCAGGCAGATCGCCTCGGTGAGCGGTTCGTTGAGCCCGAGGTAGACCGCCAGCGAGCGACCGATCTGGGTGACCTGCAGCGTGTGGGTGAGCCGGGTGACGAAGTGGTCGCCGTCGGGGTCGATGAACACCTGGGTCTTGTGCTTGAGACGGCGGAAGGCCTTGGTGTGCAGGATTCGATCGCGGTCGCGCTCGAATACGGTGCGCCGCGGATCCGGCGGCTCGGGGTGCATCCGGCCCCGCGATTGGCTCGACTGGATCGCGGCAGGAGCGAGGTGCTCCCGCTCCCAACGCTCGGCGTCGGCCCGGGTGCGATCAGCGAATCGAGGGGACATACGTCTGGAGCTGCACCGCCAGGAACACCACCAGACCGACGGCGACGGCGACGGCGGTGAGCATGAGGGCCCGCTGCCACCACGCCGCGGCGATGAAGGCGGAGACCGGTCCGGGCTCGCGATGCCCACTGATGATGCGGCGCCGCACCCGCGCCGACAGGGTGTCGACGATCAGCACCGCGAAGACCGTGAGGAACAGGACCGTGCCCGCCCGGGAGTAGTCGCGGAAGCGGAGCTGCGCGATCAGTTCGGCGCCGATGCCGCCGGCGCCGACGACACCGAGGACCGCAGAGGCACGGATGTTGATCTCGAACCGATACAGCCAGTAGGCGACGATGTTGGGCATCACCTGAGGCACGACCGCAAACCGCATCTGTGCGATCTGGCCTCCCCCGACCGAGGCCACCGCCTCCACCGGACCGGGATCGATTCCCTCGATCACCTCAGACGACAGCTTGCCGAGGGTGCCGATCGAGTGGATGCCCAGGGCGAGGGTTCCGGTCCATGCGCCGAGCCCGGTGACCGGGATCAGGACCATCGCCACGAGCAGCTCGGGCACGGCGCGAATCGCGTTGAGGATCTGGCGGGTGACGTTGCTCACCGTGCCTTTGGTGATGTTCTTCGCCGCCAGGAACGCCATGGGGAACGAGAACAGGGCGCCGATGAGCGTGCCGATCCAGGCGATGAAGACGGACTCCATCACCTTGGGCATGACCCGCTGCACACCTTCGGGGCTGAGATCGGGTTCGGCGAGGCGGCGCACGATGGCCAACACGTCGCCGGGGGCACTCAGCAGTCGGTCCATCGACACGTTCAGCCCCAGGGCTCCCCAGATCGTGGGGACCACGATGGCGACGAACATGGCCCAGCGGAAGAGGCGCGGGCCGAGCGGCTGCTGGGGGCGGAGCAACCCGGGGGAGTCGTTGGCGGTCACACCAACCGCCGGCGCAAGGCGATGCTCACCTGTTCGATGGCGAACACGAGCACGAAGATGATGATGACGACCGCCAGCACGCGGTCGAAGCGGAAGAAGGCACGCTGGGCCTCGAGCACCTGTCCGATGCCGCCCGCCCCCACCACTCCCAGGACCACCGACGCTCTGATGTTGAGCTCGAACGTGTAGAGGGCGTAGGCGACATAGTTGGGCAGGACCTGGGGGAGGACCGCGGCCCGCACCGCGGGGAAGTGCCGGGCCCCGGTGGCACGCGCCGCTTCCAGCGGTCGGGGATCGACCGCGTCCACCGTCTCCGAGAGCAGCTTGGCCATGATCGCCAGCGAGAAGAAGATCAGGGCCAGGGCGCCGGCAAAGGCGCCCGCTCCGACCGAGGTCACGAAGATCATCGCCCAAAAGAGGTCGGGCACGGTGCGGACCAGGTTGATGAACCCTTTGTCGATCAGGTAGGTGAGGCGGTTGGGGGCGGTCATCGTCGAGGCGAGGAAGGCGATGGGGAGGGAGACCGCCACTCCGACGAAGGTCGCAACGAGTGCGATGCGGGTGGTCTCGATGATCGGATTGGCTCGCGTGGCGCTTCCGAACTCCCACGACGGCACCCACCACCAGTCCCCGCTGCCGATCGCCCAGGTGAAGTCCGGAGGCAGCAGGTTGGGGACTCTGGTGATGCCCGTGACGTTCTCGATCAGTCCCGGAATGGTGAACCCGACCTGGGCCCCGGCATAGAGGGTCATGAAGGTCAGCGCGCTCATGGAGGACAGGAGCGGCAGGCGCGCGGTGAAGGCGAGGACCGCGGCGACCCCGAACAAGGCCACCGCCACCGCCATGATCGCGTAGTCGCCCGCCCCGAAGACCGCCTCCTGGCCTCGACGCAGACCCTCGAGGGGATGGATCACGTCGAAGGTGGAACCGGCCGGCAGGGCCACCATGCCCCCCGCGAGCCACAGCGTCATGGCGTTGAAGGCGCCCGAGGGGGATGCGCCGTGTCGCAGCGCCAGACCGCTGGTGACCCCGGCGATGGGGATCCAGGCCGCGGCGAAGCGCAGGCAGAGCAGCACGTCGATGCGGCTGGGAGCGGAGGGAACCACCCGGGTCGCCAGGAAGGTTGAGGCGACCATGGCCCCGACCAGGACCGCAGCCTCCACCGGAGTCAGCGCGATCTTGGCCGCCCGCAGAGCCACCACCAGACCCGCCCCGGCGATGATCCCCCACACGACCCCGGCAGCGAGGTGACCCGTGAACCCGCCGGCCACCATCGCCGTGATTCCGATGACGAGAGGCCAGAGCAGCGAGCGAGTCCGCAGGGGTGGTTCGGGCCTGGTCTGGAGATCCGGGCCCGCGGCAGTCACAGCCCGGCACCCTCGAGGAGGTCGTCCGGGGTGACCGACCGGCCATAGATGCCCCGGAACGTCTCCTCGGTGACGTCCGCGATGTCCCCGTCGTAGACCAACTCACCGTCGCGCAGTCCGATGAGGCGCTTGCCATACGCCCGGGCGAGATCGAGGAAGTGGAGGTTGATGATCGTCGTGATGCCGAGGTCGCGATTGATGGTGCGAAGGTCGCGCATCACCGTGTGCGAGGTGACCGGGTCGAGGGAGGCCACCGGTTCGTCGGCGAGAAGCACCGACGGCTGCTGTGCCAGCGCTCTGGCGATACCGACTCGCTGCTGCTGGCCACCGGAGAGGTCGCTCGCCCGGATGTAGGCCTTTTCGACGATCTCGACCCGCTCCAGCGCCTGGAGGGCGATCTCGCGATCGGCCTCGGGCCAGAGCCCGAACATGGCCCGGAACCACCCCACCTTGGCAAGGCGCCCCATGAGGACGTTGTTGATGACCGAGGTGCGGTTGACCAGGTTGAAGGTCTGGAAGATCATCCCGATCTGAGAGCGCAACTCGCGGAGTTGAGTCGGAGACGCGCCGCGGACCTCGACCCCGTTGACCTCGACCGACCCGGCGGTGATCGGGACGAAGCCGTTGATGGCACGCAGCAGGGTCGACTTGCCGGCGCC
>DNGH01000268.1:663-2609 GCA_003486285.1 Actinomycetota bacterium | reverse complement strand
TAGTGCGGACAGGTCTCCACCGTGATGTCGAGGCCCTCGGCGCGGGCGGCGGCGAGCGCGGGGAGGGCGTCGGCCGTGGAGAGATGCAGGATGTGGGCGCGTCCCCCGGTGCGCCGTACCGCGGCGATGACCGCGGCGATCGCCGCGGTCTCGGCCTCGGGGGGGCGCGAGGCGAGATAGGAGGCGTAGCCGGGTCCGGGCCGGGGGGCGGCGGCAATGACGTCGGGCGACTCGGCGTGGATCAGCAGCGGCAGTCCGACCGCCTGCGCCGCCCCCAGCGCCGCGTCGAGGTCGCCGATCGTGATGGCGGGGAACTCGGCCACCCCGGGGTCGACGAGAAAGCACTTGAAGCCCCGCACCCCGGCGGCGGCCAGGGCGGGCACCTCGCCGGCGTTTCCCGGGACGATGCCACCCCAGAAGGCGACATCGGCCTGGAGATGGGCGGCGGCGGCGGCGCGGCGCTTGCGCTCCAGGTTGGCCGCAGAGGTCGTCGGGGGGATCGAGTTCAGCGGCATGTCGACGATGACGGCGACCCCGCCGGCACGCGCCGCCGCCGTCGCGGTGGCAAACCCCTCCCAGTCGGTGCGTCCCGGCTCGTTGACGTGCACGTGGCTGTCGACGAGAGCCGGCATCACCACCAGGTCGCCGTGGTCGGTGACCTCCCCGGGCGGAGAGGCGTCGTAGGGCGCCACGGCCGTGATGAGCCCGCGAGACCACATCACCGTGGCCGGGCGCAGGTCGCCGTCGATGAGGACTCGGGTACTGCGGATCGCACCGTCCATCCTCGGCAAGTTACCGGTGCGGGGTTGCTGTCGGCCGTGGGCCGTCAGCGGCGTTCCGGGCTCACAGAGGCGAGGCGTAGGCGCCGGGGTCGCGCCCGGCCTCGTCCTGCGAGCGTTTGACCAGCCCCATGAACTTGGAGGCACCGAGGATCTGGCGGTCGAGCAGCGCTCCGAGGTGCTCGACCGTGTAGGCGGTGGCATCCTCGAGGTGGGCGGCGATGTCGTCGGAATCCTTCGCGTAGAGGAGCCGGGTCCAATAGGAGTTGACCACCACCGTCAGGAACGACTGCACGACGCTGTTGCGCTCCAGCGTGGCCATCGGGCGCATGTAGAGGAGGAGCGCGAACAGGATCACCGACATCACCGCCAACGCGGCCACGGTGCCGGCATGCGCCCAGTCGTATCCGGCCTCGGGCGGGTTCGAGGCGAGGCGGACCGCGGCGATCATCGTTCCGAGCGCGATCACGAACACCACGAGGAACAGCCACTTGATCGTGGCGAACGCAAAGCGCTGGCCCCGGGCGGCGCGGAGGAACTCCCGCTGGTTGGCTTCGAGAATGGTGCGGGCGAGTTGCTCCAGGTCGACGCCGCGGGAAGCGGCGACGGAGGCGGACTCATCCTTCTTGACGGTGCCAGCCATGGTGCTCCTTGTGTGGGAGGAATCTAGTGGAGGCGGCCCCGGCCCCGGCTCGGCGGTCACGCCACCGCGGCTCGGATCCGCTCGGCGGTCTCGGCAAGGTGTCCCGCAGCGGTCTCATCGACCGGAGGGAAGGGCATGTGGTCGGACTGGTTGCTGGGGATGAGGTGGACATGGGCATGGGGGATCTCGTAGCCGAGGACCAGCACCAGGACCCGTTCGCACCCGGTGGCAGCCTTCAGGGCCGACGCCACCGTGGCGCAGGATGCCCACAACGCGGCGTAGTCCTCGTCGGGGAGGTCGAACAGATAGTCGACCTGGCGCTTGGGCACGACGATGGTGTGACCCTCATGGCGGGGGTTGATGTCGAGGAAGGCAAAGGTCAGCTCGTCCTCGAAGACGCGGTGGGAGGGGATCTCACCCTGGATGATCTTGCTGAAGAGCGACGCCATGGCGCCAGGTTACGGGTTCAGGCGATGGCCTGTCCGAGTCCGGTGCGCTCGGCCGCGGCGAGGGCCGCCGCCGCG
>DNGH01000268.1:0-546 GCA_003486285.1 Actinomycetota bacterium | reverse complement strand
GGCCGCCGCCGCGGCGGCGACGTCCTGGGAGGCGATCCCCACCGACTTGAAGAGTGTGATCTCGGTAGCGGTGGTGCGACCGGCGACGCGGCCGCCGAGCAGGTCCGCGATGGTGCCGTCGGGCAGGCATCCTGCCTGCAGCAGGTCCCCCGCCTCTGCCGCCGCCGCGGCGAGATCGTCGACGAACACCCTGGCGGCTCGCACCGCCCCGGCCGGTATCTCCACCATCTCTGGGGTGAAGGCGCCGACGGCATTGATGTGAGTGCCGGGACGCAGCGACTCGGCTGCGAACAGCGGCCGGCGCGCCGGAGTCGCCGTGGTCACAACGTCGGCGACGGCGACCGCCTCGTCGGCATCGGCGACGGCGCGGCCTCCGACGCGGGAGGCGAGTGCCGCGGCATGATCCGGTCTCCGGCTCCATACCAGCACCTCGCGGATCGGGCGGACCTCCATCACCGCGTTCACCTGGTCGAAGGCCATCGCACCCGCGCCGAGCATGGCGAGCGTGGCCGCATCGGGCCGGGCCAGCAGCCGCGTCGCCAGGCC
>DNGH01000158.1:5927-6144 GCA_003486285.1 Actinomycetota bacterium | reverse complement strand
TGATGAAGGACCAGGTGGACGGCCTAGACGACATCGGGATGCGGGCCACCTTCCTCAACTCCAGCCTCGACCCCAGCGAACGCGCCGCTCGCATCGCCCGCATGCGCCGCGGCGAGTACGAGCTGGTCTATGCCGCCCCGGAGGGGCTGGAGGCCTCGGTGGGCTCGGCGTTGGAGGGGGTCGACCTGCGCCTCGTCGCCGTCGACGAGGCGCACTG
>DNGH01000158.1:0-5816 GCA_003486285.1 Actinomycetota bacterium | reverse complement strand
CGCACTGCATCAGCCAGTGGGGGCACGACTTCCGACCCGCCTACCGCAACCTGCGCGGCCTGAAGCCTCGCTTCGGGGTGCCGGTGCTGGCTCTCACCGCCACGGCCACGGCCGCGGTCACCAGGGACATCGAAGCGGAGCTGGGGATGACGGAGGCGGTGCGATTCCGCGGGTCGTTCTTCCGCCCCAACCTCCACATCGGCGTGTTCAAGAAGGGCGAGCACGACGGGCGCCGCATCCGCGTCCAGGAGTCGATCGGCCGCCTCTGCCAGGCGCGGCGCGGACAGAGCGGGATCGTGTACACGCTGTCGCGCGCCGCGGCCGAGTCCACGGCCGAGTACCTGCGCGGCCTCGGGATCCGGGCGCTCCCCTACCACGCCGGTCTCGACCCGGACGAACGGACGGTCACTCAGGACGCCTTCATCCGTGACGACGTCGAGGTCATCTGCGCCACCATCGCCTTCGGGATGGGCATCGACAAGTCGAATGTGCGCTTTGTGATCCACCGCGACATGCCCCGGTCCGTCGAGGGCTACTACCAGGAGATCGGCCGTGCCGGCCGGGATGGCCTGGAGAGCGACTGCGTGCTCTTCTACTCCTGGGCCGATGTGGTCAACCTCGAGCGAATGACCGGCGGCGAGGAGACCGCGGAGTGGCATCGCCGCCAGGCCCGCACCATGTTCGAGTGGGCCGAACGGGCCGGATGCCGCCACCGCAGTGTCGTCGCCCACTTCGGCGAGAAGATCGGGGACTGCCGCACGTCATGCGACTTCTGCACCGGCGACGACCTGCTGGCCGCCGCCCACCCCGTCGCCGGGACGCGGGTGGCGGCGCCGGCCTCGAGCCGGGACCATCGACGCGACGACCCCCTGTTCGAGGCTTTGCGCGCACTGCGGCGCAGCCTCGCCGACGAGCGCGGGGTACCCGCCTATGTCGTGTTCAGCGATGCCACGCTGCTGGCGATGGCCCAAGCCCATCCGCGCACCCCTTCCGGGCTGCTCGCCGTTCCCGGAGTCGGTCCGGTCAAGCTGGAGCGCTACGGCGCGGCGTTTCTCGAGGTGCTGCGCGGCGCAGGCTGAGAGGCCATCGGGCGCGTCTAGGCTCGGAACCCGAGCGCATGACGATCGGCCTCCTCCTCGTACTCCTCTTGGTGCTTGCCGCCGAGTTCACCAATGGCTTGACCGATGCGGCGAACGCGATCGCCACCGTCGTCGGCACTCGGGTGCTGTCACCGATGCGGGCGGTCCTCATGGCTGCCGTGCTCAACATGGCAGGAGTGCTGATCACCGGTGCCGCGGTGGCGGCGACCATCGGCACGGGCATCGTCCGTCCCGAGGTGATCGGGCTGGGCACGGTGGCGGCCGGGATGCTGACGGTCGTGGTGTGGACCATGGCAGCCTGGTTCTTCGGGATCCCGACCAGCGAGACCCATGAGTTGCTGGCGGGACTGGCCGGGGCGGCATTGGCGTATGCCGGGTCTTCGGTGCTGCTGGGCGAGGGTTGGCTCAAGGTCCTGCTGGGTCTCGGGTTCTCCACCGTCCTCGGCTTCGGGCTGGCCTTCGCGGTGATGGTGGCGATCTACTGGATGTTCCGCGCGGTGAGCCGATCCCGATCGCAACGGGTCTTCAGCCGGGCACAGGTGGTCTCGGCGGCGTTCATGGCCTTCAGCCACGGCAGCAACGACGGCCAGAAGTTCATGGGGGTGTTCACGCTCGCCCTCCTCCTGGGAGGCATGATCGACAACTTCGCGGTGCCGCTGTGGGTGATGCTGCTGTGCGGGTTCGTCATGGCGTTGGGGACGGCCCTGGGCGGCTGGCGCATCATCCGCACCATGGGCAGCAAGATCACCCGGCTGGAGCCGGCACAGGGTTTCGCCGCCGAGACCGCGGCGAGTGTGGCGATCCTCACCGCATCCCACTTCGGCATCCCGCTCAGCACGACCCACACCATCGGCACGGCGATTATGGGGGTGGGCGCCACCCGCCGGTTCTCCGCGGTCAACTGGAGCGTGAGCCGCCAGATCGTGACCACCTGGGTGCTCACCTTCCCCGCCTGCCTGATCCTCGGCTACGGGTTCGCCCTGGTGATCAAGGCGTTCTAGGGCGTCGCCCTGGCGTCGTCTTCAGCTGTGCTTGACGACGATGCCCTCGAGGGTCTGCGCCAGGTGCTTGCTGCGATCGATGGCATCCTCGAGCTGCTCATAGATCGACACCCACTTGATCACCTCGATGGCATCGGGCTCCTGGGTGAACAGGCGGTGTATCGCCTCGGCGTACAGGGTGTCGGCTCGCTTCTCCAGCGCTCGGACCCTGCGCCCGTGCTCGGTGACGCCACGGCGCGCCTCGAGATGGCCGAACGCCGAGGCGACTTCGGCCATCGACTCGGCGAGGATTCCGGCGATCTCCGGTACGTCGGGACGCAACGGGATGGCGTTGACCATGTCGAGGCGCCGCGCCAGGCCGTTGACCGCATCGATGATGTCGTCGGCCTGGGTCGTCAGGGCGTAGATGTCCTCGCGGTCGATCGGGGTGATGAAGCTCTTGTTGAGCTTGCCGACGACGTCGGCGACGAGCCGATCACACTCCTTTTCGATCGCCTTGATCTTCTCGGCATACCCCGCCCGGCCCTCGTAGTCGGCGAGCAGCTCCACGAACAGGGCGGTACCGGAACTGATCCTGCCGACGAGATCGTTGAGGAGTTCGAAGTACTTCTCCTCCCGCGGGATCAGGCGCACTGCTGCCCTCCTGGTGGCTCTGGCTCCAACCGCGACAGTAACCAGCCGACAAAGGGGTCCAGACCGCGCCGGCCGGGGCTTTAGTCCCGATAGTTGATGTACTGCAGCGGCAGCCTGAAGTCGAGCGCCCGCAGCGACTCGATGACTTCCTGGAGGTCGTCCCGCTTCTTGCCGGTGACCCGGACCAGATCGCCGTTGATCTGGGCCTGGACCTTCAACCCGGACTCGCGGATGTGCTTGGAGATCTGCCGGGCCGAGTCGGAGTCCAGGCCCTTGTTGAGGGCGTGCACCGTGCGGTACCGCCCCCCTCCCACGGGCTGCAGGTTGCCCCAGGACACCGACTTGAGAGAAACCTTGCGCCGCACCAGCTTCTCCTTGAGGACCTCGTTCGCCGCCTTGAGGCGGTCCTCGGTGGACGATTCCACGGTGAGATCGTCGGCCCCGAGGGTGATCTTGGTGGCGGTGTCCTTGAAGTCGAACCGGGTGCCCACCTCCCGGGCCGCCTGATCCACGGCATTGCGGACCTCCTGGAGGTCCACCTGGGACACCACGTCGAATGAGGGCATCGTCGTCTCCTCCGTCGCCAAACCGGCCGTTGGGGGGTACCCCGCCCCGGCGTGGCATCATTACACCATGACGGTGACTCCCCGGACCTCCCGGGGCCAGTTGTTCGCCGCCCCGTAACGGGCCGTTCGCTCTCGCGCCCACTTTTCGCGTCCGCATCATCAGGGAGTCTCTATGAGCAACAGCCTCGTCCAGCGCCACGAAAAGGTCTACGCCCCGGTCATCACCTGGGACTCCGACGTCGAGATCGTCTCGGCCGAGGGTGCCTGGGTCACCGACGTCGAGGGCGAGAAGTACCTCGACTTCGCCTGTGGCATCTCGGTGGTCAACGCCGGCCA
Source organism: Actinomycetota bacterium (assembly GCA_003486285.1). Taxonomy (GTDB): domain Bacteria; phylum Actinomycetota; class Acidimicrobiia; order Spongiisociales; family UBA11373; genus UBA11373. The sequence goes on along the minus strand of DNGH01000158.1, from coordinate 2,180 downwards.
CAACCACCCGGCGATCGTCGCCGCCGCCCGCGACCAGTTGGACCGGCTGTGGCACGCCGGCGGGGCCTTCCGCTACGACTCGCTGATCAACGCCGCCGAAAAGATCCTGTCGGTGACCCCGCCGTCGATCGACCGGATCTTCTTCATGAACTCCGGCGCCGAAAGTGTCGAGGCGTCGATGAAGCTGGCCCGCAAGGTCACCGGCCGCCAGGGCATCTTCACCTTCCGCGGCGGGTTCCACGGCCGCACCATGGGGTCGGTCACCTACACGACCTCGAAGGCCAAGTACCGCGAGGGCTATCACCCGCTGCTCCCCTCCACCTTCGTCACCCCCTTCCCCCATCCGTACCGCTGGGGCATGACGGAGGACGAGGCGACGGACTACGCGCTGAAGGAGCTGGAGCTCAAGCTGAAGCACGAGATCAGCCCGCACGAGATCGCGGCGTTCCTGATCGAGCCGATGCAGGGCGAGGGCGGCTACTACCCGGCACCGCAGCGCTTCCTCGAGCGCCTGCGCGAGATCACCTCTGAGCACGGGATCATGCTCGTGTACGACGAGGTGCAGAGCGGCTTCGGCCGCACCGGGAAGTGGTTCGCCTCCGAGCACTACGGGTTCGAGCCGGACGTCATGGTGCTGGGCAAGGCGATCGCCAACGGCCTGCCGCTGTCCGCAGTGGCCGCCCGCGACGACATCCTCTCCAAGTGGGCGGCCGGATCGCACGGGACCACCTTTGGCGGCAACCCGGTCGCCTGCGCCGCGGCTGCGGCGACGGTCGATGTCCTCGCCGGACTGCTGCCGGGGGTTCCGGCACTCTCGGAGCACGCCTTCAAGCGGTTCCGTGAGATGCAGAAGAAGCACCCCACCATCGGCGACGTCCGCGGCCTGGGCCTGATGATCGGCATCGAGTTGGTGAAGCCGGGTGGCAACGAACCCGACCCCGAGGCCTACACCTTCCTGGCGGAGCACGCCCGCGAGCATCGTCTGCTGATCCTGGACTGCGGCCCCTACGCCAACGTGATCCGGTTCATCCCGCCATTGAGCGTTTCCATGGCCGAACTCGACCAGGGCATCGACATCCTCGAGGCTGCGATCGCCGCCTACGAGAAGCGGTGATGTCACCGGCCTTCTGGGAGGACCGGGGCGGTCCCCCGGTGGTCGCGTTTGGCGGCAACGCCCTGCTCCCCGACTCCGGGGACCCGGCGGTCGCCGAGCGCAATGCCGTCGCCTTTGCCCACGCCGTGCTTCGGCTGATGCCGGACGACACCGGGATCGTGCTGGTGCACGGCAACGGGCCGCAGGTTGGCAACGCCCTGTTGCGCAACGAGGCGGGGGCGGAGGAGGTGCACCCCTCGCCACTCGACGTCCTCGTCGCCGACACCCAGGGGAGCATCGGCTATCTGCTGGGCAGGTCGCTGCGCAATGCCTTCGCCGCTGAGCGACGCGCCATCGAAGTGGTCACCGTGGTCACCCAGGTGGTGGTCGACGCCGAGCATCCCTCGATGTCTGCACCCTCCAAGCCGGTCGGGCCTTTCTATCCCCCGAGCGTCGGGATGGCGCTCGAGTACGAACGGGGGTGGAAGATGGTCGACGTCCCCAACAAGGGAATGCGCCGCATCGTCCCCTCGCCCCCTCCCGAGGAGATCGTCGAGATCGGGGCGGTGCGCGTTCTGGCCCAGCCCGGGCAGATCGTGATCACGGGCGGCGGTGGTGGGATCCCCGTAACCCGACGCGACGGGGCGCTGGTGGGTGTCGAGGCGGTCATCGACAAGGACCGCACCGGATCCCTCGTCGCACGGCTCGTCGACGCCCGGGGTTTCGTGATCTTCACCGAGGTCGGACACGTCTCGAGCCACTTCGGCACGCCCGACGAGGAAGCGCTCCTGGATCTCACGGCAGCCGAGGCCCAGGCGTTGCTCGATGGCGGTGAGTTCCCCCCCGGATCCATGGGTCCCAAGATCGAGTCCTGCATCTCCTACGCCAAGGCGACCGGCCGCACCGGTGTCATCACCAGCGTCGACGCCCTGGAAGGTGCGCTGGCGGGAAGCGACGGGACCCGGATCAGGCCCTGAGGAAGTCCCCAGTCACCAGTCACCAGTCACCAGTCACCAGTCACCAGTCACCAGTTCGCGAGCTAGCGCTGGACGGACGCAACCCCTATGGTGCTCCGTGGTCTCCATCA
>DNGH01000148.1 GCA_003486285.1 Actinomycetota bacterium | reverse complement strand
GAGAAGATGTCAGATGTCAGATGTCAGATCTCAGACAAGAACCTGACATCTGAGATCTGATACCTGACACCTTCTGTGGTGGAGATGAGGGGATTCGAACCCCTGACCCCCTGGATGCAAACCAGGTGCTCTGCCGGACTGAGCTACATCCCCGCGGTCACCATGTTAAGAGGGGTCGGTGCCGGACCGGGAGGGAGGCCAGCATCACGGCGCCTCGACCACCTCGAGCTCGATCGTGACCGCCGCGCCCTCTTCGGCTCCGGTCGCCTCCCGCACACTGCGTTTCAGTGGCAACACGTACGACCCAGACCCCTTGTCGGGAAACACCGAGGTGGACCAGCGGGTCGTACCGATGGCGACCTCGACCCGCACACTCCCAAACCCGCGCCGAGACCCAGCGGTCCGCATCCGGATGTCGTCGGCGGTCTCGCCGGGGAGGGTGACGAAGTGCCAGGGATCGGCGCCCTGATACCGCCACACCTCGGCCTCGAACCGGTACACGAGGGCGACTCTACGGGTCCTGCTCTGACTCGGCCCCACCCACTTGGAGCGGATGGCGACCCTATACAATCGCGGCCTCAGCGGGGGCCCGTAGCTCAGCCCGGTTAGAGCGCATCCCTGATAAGGATGAGGTCGGTGGTTCGAGTCCACCCGGGCCCACAAAGCGTTGTCAAGAACACAACGCGGCGCTGTCGCGACGCGGGTTCTACACCGATGTCGACGCGCAGGAAAGCCCTGCCTCAACATCGGGCACCCGCCTTGTGACGCGGCGAGTCTGGGGTCCCAGCCGAGTCTCCGTCGCGGTCAAGGACGCGACTTGAGCAGGCGTTTTACGGATTCACCTAGGTCAGGCGATACCCCGGAGTCGTCTCATGAGTCTGGATCGGGGGCACGCGCGGTGACGTCGTTACCGCCACAGTCCAGGCACGCGTAGGCGTCAAACCGTCCGGCAGGTGTCCGCTGCTCTCCGCGGCCTCGCTCCCAGAGTGGCCGCGGGGTGTACTCGAGGTTGTCAGAGCCGCAGAGACGACAGCGCGGTCGGGGGTCGCGCTTCCAGACCGTCCCGCACGCTCCACATGTGACGGTTATCGAGTGATCTTCGTTGGGCTGCCCAGAGAGGTGTTCGTCTCCACCGCAATGTGGGCATCTAATTCCTAGCATCGTCGATTCTGCGCGGAAACCTCAACAGGAAGCAACTCGTCGGGGCCGGGCAGAACTCCACAACGCTCGCGAGCTGTCCGCCTTGTTTCCTCGTGTGGCGGCACCCAGTTCGCACAGGGTGCCAGGGACGATGTCGGTGTCACTAGCCGGCAAACACGGGATCGAGGAGTATCGAAGGCTGGTCGCGGAGGATCATTTCGAGTCCGTGCCTGCTCTCGAACAGCGCGACAAACGTCCCATCCGAACGCCTAAGAATCTCAACTCCACGGGCCGCAGCAAGAGCGATCGCACCAGATTTGTCGGTCCGGCGGGCGGTCACGAACCGGGTCGGGGTGAGATCGATACTCGCCCCGTACTCGGCCTCGAGGCGGTGTTGGGTGACGTCATACTGAAGCGGCCCGACGGCGGCGAGGATCGGCTCCCGGTCACCGCGCTCCGCGTGACGGAGCACCTGGATCACTCCCTCCTGCTCGAGTTCTGCCAGACCGCGGCGGAATCGCTTGTAGCGCGAGGAGTCGCGGCTCCGAGCAACCATGAAGTGCTCGGGTGCCAGCGTAGGCATCGGAGGTAAAGCCACCTTGCCGTTGACACTCAAGGTGTCCCCTATTGCCAGGTCACCGGCATTGACCAGGCCGATCACGTCTCCCGGAAACGCGACATCCATCGTGTCGCGTTCGCGACCGAATACCCGGTTGGCATACTTGGTAGACATGACGCGCCCCGTTCTGTGGTTGACGAGCGCCATGCCCCTCTCGAATGCCCCGGCGCAGACGCGTACGAAGGCGAGCCGATCGCGGTGCTGGGGATCCAGATTGGCTTGCACTTTGAATACCAAGCCGACGAAAGGTGCATCGAGGGGGATGGAAACACCTCCGGCACTCAATCGTGGCGTAGGGGGCGGTGCGATGTCCACGAGGGCATCGAGAAGGAGGCGTACGCCGAAGTTCCACAATGCCGAGCCGAAGAAGACCGGCGTAGTCGACCCCGTCAGAAAACCCTGGTCGCGATGATCGGCGCCGACACCGGCGAGCAGATCCAGTTCGGCGGTCGCGGTGGCTCCGACGGCTCCGAGGGTCTTGAGGAGGCCGACCGGATCCGGTCGCTCTTCACCCGCCGTGGAACCGTGCGCTGTCCGAGAGAACCTCCATATGACCCCATCTCGGCGATCGACGACTCCGGCAAACTCGGGACCTCCCCCGAGCGGCCACGTGAGGGGCGTCGGGATGAGCGATAGGTGCCGTTCGATGTCGTCGAGCAGGGCCAGCGGCTCAAGTCCCGGTCGATCGCACTTGTTGATGAACGTGATCAGCGGGATTCCGCGACGCCGCGCCACTTGGAACAGTTTCAGCGTCTGGTCCTCGATACCTCTGGCCGCATCGAGAACCATCACCGCCGAGTCGACTGCGGAGAGCACGCGGTAGGTGTCCTCCGAGAAGTCGCGGTGGCCGGGGGTGTCCAACAGGTTCAGGATATGACCACGGTGCTCGAACCGGACGACCGTCGAGCTAATCGAGATGCCTCGCTGTCTCTCCAACTCCATCCAATCGGAGGTCACACCCCGCTGTCGCCCCGCCCTGGCACCTACTGCGCCTGCCTCTTCGATAGCGCCGCTGTAGAGCAGTAGCTTTTCGGTGAGCGTCGTCTTGCC
>DNGH01000050.1 GCA_003486285.1 Actinomycetota bacterium | reverse complement strand
GTGGCTCTCCTCGGCACGGTCGCCGAGGGTGAGACCGTGGTCGCCGATGCCGCCGAGTTGCGACTCAAGGAGTCCGACCGGATCGCTGCCACCGTTCGCCTCGTCACTTCGCTCGGTGGCAGCGCCGAGGCGAGCGCCGACGGTTTCCGCGTCTACCGCTCTCCGCTCCGTTCCGGGGCGTACTACTCGGGGGGCGATCACCGCATGGCGATGGCGGGGGCGGTAGCCGCCACTGTGGCGGGTACCGTCACCGTGGTCGGGATGGAGGCGGCCGCCGTCTCCTGGCCGGCGTTTGCCGAGACCCTGGAGCAGACGTGGTCGTCGCAATAGACGGTCCGAGCGGAGTGGGCAAGAGCACGGTGGCACGCGCCGTCGCCGCCGCCCTGGGGATTCCCCACCTCGACACCGGGGCGTACTACCGGTTGGCCACCCTGGTGTCCTTCGAGGCGGGTGTGGATCCTGGCGACGAAGCGGGAATCCTCCGGGCACTCGACGGCATTCGCGTCGACTTCGGCGGGGATGGGCGGATGCTGCTCGGTGGTGAGGACGTCGCCGATCGGATACGCGGGCCGGAGGTGACCGCCGCGGTCAGCCAGGTGTCGGCGCACGCCGCCGTGCGCCGCGCCATCGTCGCCATGCAGCGCGCCTGGGTGTCCGATCACGGCGGTGATGCAGTGGTGGAGGGAAGGGACATTGGCACGGTCGTCTTCCCGGAGGCTCCGGTCAAGGTGTACCTCACCGCGAGCGTCGCGGTGCGGGCAGACCGGCGGGCCGGTGATCCCGAGGCCGCGGGACTGACCCGGGACGAGTTGATCGCGCAGATGACGCGCCGCGACCACCTCGATTCGTCCCGGGCCAACTCGCCGCTGCGTCCCGCCGCCGATGCCGTGGTGGTCGACACCTCGCACCTCACGGCCGCCGCAGTGGTGAGGCAAGTCCTCGACCTGGTGGGGCGCGTCTAGGGGCCTCAGGCCTCGAGCAGCTCGAGGGCGTGCGTGGCATCCCACACCCGGTCCTCGTCCAGCGGCCCGGGTCGGCCGGGATGGCGGCAGGCCACCCCGCCTTCGACGGCAGCCTGCAACGCCTCGACGAAGGCGCGCAGACGGGGCGGGGGAGGGAAGTACTCACCCTCCTCGGTGACGCGCACCACCTCGACCCCATGGACCGGGGCCACAGCGGCGATGACGGCCCGCACCGCCGCATCCGGGGCCGAGGCCCCCGCCGTCACACCCACCACGGAAACCCCCTCGAGCCAGGCGGGATCCACGGCCCCAGGGCCTTCGACGCGCTGCGCCGGCACACCTCGCGCCCGCGCCACCCGCACCAATGCCTGGGTGTTGGAGGAGTTCTCCGATCCGACGACCAGGACCAGGTCGGAACGGTCGGCGAGTTCTACGACCGCGGTCTGACGATTCGTGGTGGCGTAACAGAGGTCGGAGCGACGCGCCGTCCAGAGTTCCGGGAAGCGCTCTTGCGCCTCGGCCAGCACCGCCTCCCACTCGAACATTCCAAGCGTGGTCTGTGCCAACAAGGCCACCTTCTCCGCGCCATCGGGAGCGAACCCGCCCAGCCCGCGGTCGGGGTCGATCAGCGTCACCGCATCCGGGGCGACCGCGACGGTGCCGACCGCCTCGTCGTGGCCTTGGTGGCCGACATAGATGATCCGATAGCCGTCCTCGGCGCGCCGCCGCACCTCGTGATGCACCTTGGTGACGAGCGGGCAGACCGCGTCCACCGTCACGGCCCCCCAGCGCTCCGCAGCCGCCGCCACCTCCGGAGCCGAGCCGTGGGCGGAGAGCATGACGGGTGCCCCGGAGGGAACGGCGGCGATGTCGTCCACGAAGACGACCCCGGCACGTTCGAAGATGTCGACGACGGCGGCGTTGTGGACGATCTCGTGGTAGCAGTAGACCGGCGGTTCGAAGACGCCCACCATCCAGGTCAGCGCCTTGATCGCCATCTCGACTCCCGCGCAGAAGCCGCGCGGTTCGGCCAGGAGCACCTTGTCGACCATCCGCGCAGGATAGGGATGCCCCGGCGCCAGGCTCCCTATCCTGCGCGGATGACGCGCCTCGGTTTCGAATGAGCAGACTGCCGGTGGTGGCGATCGTCGGGCGACCCAATGTCGGCAAGTCGACCCTGGTCAACCGCGTCCTCAAGCGCGGCGCTGCCGTCGTCGGGCCCAAGCCTGGCATCACCCGCGACCGTCGCGAGTTCGAGGCGGAGTGGTCGGGCCGCGAGTTCGTGATCGTCGACACCGGGGGTTGGGACACCGCCGGGGACGCCCTGACCGCCGACGTCAGGACCCAGGCGCAGGCTGCCGTCGCCGCCGCCGACGTCGTGGTGGTCGTGGCCGATGCCATCACCCCCGCGGTCGAAGAGGACCTTGCGGTGGCCCGGATCGTGCAGAGGTCCGGGGTTCCCGTGGTCCTGGTGGCCAACAAGGCCGACGGCGCCGCGGTCGATCCTCAGGTCGGCCACCTCTGGTCGCTCGGGCTGGGAGAGCCGCAGCCGGTGAGCGCACTCCACGGGCGCAACATCGGCGACCTCCTGGACCTGATCGTCTCCCGCCTCCCGGCGGCCGAGGTCATTCCCGAGGCCGAGGAGGTCCCCACGCTCGCCATCCTGGGACGGCCCAACGTGGGCAAGTCCACCCTGCTGAACCGTCTGGCGGGGGAGAGCCGGGTGCTGGTGAGCCCGGTGCCGGGAACCACGCGCGACCCGATCGACGTCGTCGTGGAGATCGACGGCAGCCCCTATCGCGTCGTCGACACCGCAGGCATCCGGCGGCGTACCCACGTCAAGGGAGTTGCCGAGGCCTTCTCGGTGGAAAGGGCCCGCGCCGTGTTGGACGAGGCGGACCTGGTGCTGATGATGCTCGACGGCACCGCCGGGGTGACCCATCAGGAACAGCGGCTGGTCGAGGAGATCGTGGAGGCCGGTTGCGGGCTCATCGTGCTGCTCAACAAGTGGGATGTCACCGACGCCGAGCAGAAGGAACGCACCGTCATCGACGTCGGCGACCGGCTCGGATTCGTGGCCTGGGCTCCGGTGCTTCGCGTCGCCGCGCTCACCGGGGCGCGGATGCAGCGCCTGGGACTCGCCATCAGCGAGGTCCTGGCCGCAAGGCGCCGCCGCATCCCCACACCCGAGCTGAATCGCATGCTCCTCGCCTGGCAGGAGGCCCACCCGCCACCCACCCGCGGTGGCCGGCGCGGCCGGATCCTCTACGCGGTCCAGGTCGGAGTCGATCCGCCCACGATCGTCCTGTTCGTGCGCGGGGGAGAGATCGGCCCCGACTACCTGCGCTTCCTGGAGGGCCGGCTCCGCGAGCACTACGAGTTCACCGGCACCCCGATACGCTTGGTGGCTCGCCGCCGCCAACCCCGGGAGCCCCGGTGAACCAGCACGACCGCTTCGCCGCCGCAGCCGAGCGAGCCCTTCGCGGCGGTCCGGAGCGCCACCGCGAGCGCCTGGCCGAGCAGGGCAAGCTCCCGGTCCGTTCCCGCGTCGATCTGCTGTGCGATCGGGGCTCTTTCGTCGAGGACGGCCTCCTCGCCAATGCCCGCTCCGAGGATCTCGGGGCCGACGGCGTGGTGACGGGACGGGGAACCGTCGATGGGCGCCCCGTGGTCGTGATCGCCAATGATCCGACCGTGAAGGCCGGGTCCTGGGGAGCCCGCACGGTCGAGAAGATGGTGCGAGCCCTCGAGGCCGCTTATGACGAGCGACTTCCGGTCTTCTACCTGATCGACTCGGCCGGCGCCCGCATCACCGACCAGGTCGATCTCTTCCCCGGCCGGCGCGGCGCCGGACGGATCTTCTACGACCAGGTCCGGCTCTCCGGACGGGTTCCCCAGATCTGCTGCCTCTTCGGACCGTCTGCGGCGGGGGGCGCCTACATCCCCGCCTTCTGCGATGTCGTGATCATGGTCGAAGGCAACGCCTCGATGTACCTGGGATCCCCGCGCATGGCCGAGATGGTGATCGGCGAGCACACCACGCTCGAGGAGATGGGCGGGGCGCGGATGCACTGCACCGTCAGCGGGTGCGGCGATGCGCTGGTGAGCGGCGACGAGGAGGCGATCGCCTGGGCCCGTGCCTACTTCTCCTACCTTCCTGCGGACCACACTGCGGCGCCCCCGCTCTACGATTTCGAGGAGCCCGAGGGCATCGACGCCGCCACCGTGATCCCCGACGACCCGCGCCAGACCTATGACATGCACCGCCTGTTGCGCGCCCTTTTCGACGACGGGAGCCTGCTCGAGATCAAGGAGCTCTTCGCCCCGGAGGTCATCACCGCTCTTGCCCGACTCGGCGGCCGGCCGGTGGGGATCGTGGCCTCACAACCCGAGCATCTCGGGGGCGTGCTCTTCGTCGACTCCGCGGACAAGGCGGCGCGTTTCATCTGGTTGTGCGATGCCTTCAATCTCCCGCTGGTGTTCCTGGCGGACGTGCCCGGATTCATGATCGGAACCGAGGTCGAGCGCCAGGGGATCATCCGCGCCGGCGCCAAGATGCTCACTGCCATCGCCGAGGCGACCGTGCCCAAGATCTCGGTCATCGTGCGCAAGGCCTACGGCGCCGGGCTGTATGCCTTTGCCGGGCCGGGGTTCCGCCCCGATGCCACGATTGCCCTCCCCACCGCCGAGATCGCGGTGATGGGACCGGAGGCCGCCGTGAACGCCGTCTTCTACAACGCCATCCATGCCATCACCGATCCCGAGGAGCGGCAACGCTTTGTCGCCGAGCGGCGCGCCGAGTACGAGCAGGACGTGGATTTGCTTCGTCTCGCCTCGGATCTCGTGATCGATGCGGTGGTGCCGCCGGAGCGGCTCCGCGACGAGCTGCTCACCCGCCTCGCCTACTCCTCGAACCGCGACCGCCACTTCTCCGATCGGCGCCACGGGATCCCGCCGGTGTGACCACCCCGGTGGGGGAGCCGACCCCCCTGGGGTTCCGACTCCTGGTCGGCGCCGCGGTTCTCTACCTTCTGGTCAGATTGGTCCAGGGGGTGGTCTGGCTGGCCGGGCTGATCACCTGAGGCCGACGACCGGCCTCACCGTCACACGGTTCCGGTACGATCGGGGTTCGTCGCGGGCTGTGGCGCAGCTTGGTTAGCGCGCTTGACTGGGGGTCAAGAGGTCGCCGGTTCAAATCCGG
>DNGH01000029.1 GCA_003486285.1 Actinomycetota bacterium | reverse complement strand
TGGGGACTGGGGACTGGGGACTTCCTTAGGGGTAACCTGCACTCATGAGCAACGAAGCTTGGCTCTGGTTCTGGATCGGGGCTGCGGTGTTCCTCGCCGTCGCCGAAATCTTCACTGCGGGATTCTTCATGCTGCCGTTTGCCGTCGGCGCCGCCGCCGCGGCGGCGTTGGCCTATGCCGATGTCGGCGAAGTCCCCCAGCTTGTCGTGTTCCTGGTCGTTTCCTTGATCGCCCTGTTCATCTTGCGCCGGTTCGTGGTCCATGGTGACGAGAAGCAGCACCCGGTCGGGGCCAACCGCTTTGTGGGGCAGCGCGCTCGTGTGATCGAGGCGATCGATCCCGCTCATGCCGCCGGCCGAGTGCGCATGGATACCGAGGTGTGGCGGGCGACCAGCGACAGTGGCCCGATCCCCGAAGGCGTGGACGTAAACGTGCTTGAGGTACGCGGCACCCGCCTCGTGGTGGCGCCGCTCGACAAGGAGAACCGATGAACGAATTCGACGTCAGTCCTCTCGCCATCATCCTGATCGTCGTCGGGATCGTCTTTCTGATCGTCGTCGCCCGGGCGCTGAAGATCGTGACCCAGTTCGAGAAGGGACTGGTGGAGCGCTTCGGTCGCTTCGACCGGATGGTCGATCCCGGGCTGCGCTTCATCGTCCCCTTCATCGAGCGTATCCGCCGCGTGGACATGCGTGAGCAGGTGGTCGACGTCCCACCGCAGGAGGTGATCACCAAGGACAACGTGGTGGTCACCGTCGATGCCGTCGTGTACTACCAGGCCACCGACCCGGTGAAGCTGAAGTACAACGTGGCCAACTTCATCCTCGCCGCGACGAAGCTCGCCCAGACCAACCTGCGCAACATCGTCGGTGAGCTGCAGCTGGACGAGGCACTCACCTCCCGCGACAAGATCAACACCCAGTTGCGCCAGGTCCTGGACGAGGCCACCGACGTCTGGGGCACGCGCGTGGTTCGTGTCGAGATCCAGCGCATCGATCCACCGCCCGACATCACCGAGGCGATGCACCGGCAGATGAAGGCCGAGCGCGATCGACGCGCCACCGTCACCGAGGCCGAGGGCCAGAAGCGGGGCGCCATCCTCAAGGCCGAAGGCGTCAAGGAGGCCCGGGTCCTCGAAGCCCAGGGCCAGGCCCAGGCGATCAAGGAGGTCGCCGAGGCGGAGAAGTTCCAGAAGCTCACGGTCGCAGAAGGCGAGGGCCAGGCGATCGAGCGGGTGTTCGGTGCCATCCACACCGGCAACCCATCGCCCGACCTGATCGCCATCCGCTACCTCGAGGCGCTCAAGGTGGTCGCCGATGGCAGGGCCACCAAGGTGTTCATCCCGATGGAGATGAGCGGGATCCTGTCGAGCCTCGGCGCCATCAAGGAACTGTGGAGCGATGCCCCCTCCGCGGAGCCGGAGAAGTAGCAGGCCAGATACCGGGTGCCGGGTGCCGGGTGCCGGGTGCCGGGTGCCGGGTGCCGGGTTCCGAGGCCGGGTATCGGGTGCCGGGTACCGGGTGCCGGGTGCCGGACGGGTTCCCTTCGGCGTCTGTTTCATGTAATAGGACGGCGTGAGCGATTTCCGCCGCCTCGAGGTGTGGCAGGCCGCCAGGACGCTCACCCGAGAGATCTACCTGAGCACCACCGGGTTCCCCGACGCCGAGAAGTTCGGTCTGGCCCTTCAGCTGAGACGAGCGGCCAACTCGATTGGGGCGAACATCGCCGAGGGCATGGGCCGACCGTCGGATCGTGACGCACTCAGATTCCTCGGCATCGCGACCGGATCGGCCAATGAGGTCGAGCAACATCTTGTCGTGGCGCACGACGTCGGCCTGATGGCAATGGCGCGGTCCGAGGAGCTCATCGCCCAGGTGCAGCGCGTTCGGCGGATGCTCGCAGGACTTCGCGTCAAGATCTCGAGTCGGGTCTAGCCCTCGAATCCTGGATCCGGCACCCGGCACCTGACACCCGGCACCCGGGAACCCGGCACCCGGATGGGTCCAATGTCCCTCCCTCACACCCCGCACCGCGGCGTAGGGTGGCGCGGGAGGTATCCCGATGTCCAGGCTGGACTCCACGCAGAGCTACGCCCAGCTCATCGACCCGCCGCCCACCCAGGTGGTCGAGGCCGATCTTCCCCCGTTCCGCTACCTGATGATCGATGGCGCCGGTGGTCCCCTCGCCCCGCGCTACCAGGACGCGATCACCACGCTCTATGCGGTGGCGCACGCGCTGCAGCGCGCCCTCCAGCCGGGGATCGACTTTGCGATCGGACCGATCGAGACCCTGTGGTGGGCCGACGCCCCCGGCGGACTCCACCTCACCGATCCCGCCGACTGGCGCTGGACCGCGATGATCGTCGTACCCGATGGCGTCGGCGAGGCGCACCTCGCTGCGGCGATCGACGGACTGCGTCGTGAGACTCCCAAGGTCCTGTTGCTCGACCCCGTCAGGATCGAGACGTTCGACGAGGGCGCCTGCGTCCAGATCATGCACGTCGGACCGTACGCCGCCGACACCGAGGCGAGCCGTCGGCTGCGCGACTACATGACCGACAACGGCATCGCCGCCCGCGGCCACCACCATGAGATCTACCTCACCGACCCGCGCACCACTGCTCCGGAGCTCATGAGGACGGTCATCCGCCAGCCGGTGCACCTGCCCGAACCGTGACGGCTCCGACCGAGATCGGGCGGGCGAGTTCTCCGGGGTCACGTTCGACCACGACGACGGACCATCGAGTGCCGTCGATCAGTCCCGGAACCAGGGCGCGTACGACAGGCCGATGAGGACCCCCTCGGGGCTGAGCAGGCGTGCCACGGTCTGCCCCCACGGCTCGGTTCGGGCCGAATGGAGCAGGCGGTGACCGGCCGCCACCATCTCTTCGGCGGCAGCCGCCACGTCGTCCACGTCGAACTCGATCGTCGCGGTCGGAATCGGCGTGTCCGCCGGCCAGGTGTCACTCCCAAAGCACGCCTGGGCTGCCGCCGCCAGCGGCCACACCCCGAAGTGCTTGACGCCGGCCACTTCGTTGGAGTGCCGGTAGCCGTCGTCGTCGACAAGGGGTAGTCCCAGTTCGTCGACGTAGAAACGGGCACTGGCCGCCGGATCGGAGGTGATGACGCCAACCCCGGAGACGAAGAGAACGTTCATGGCGAGGAGCCTAGGTCGGTTACCGGTTACCGGTTACC
>DNGH01000288.1 GCA_003486285.1 Actinomycetota bacterium | reverse complement strand
ACGAGCGACGGGCGCATGAGCCGAAGTTCTTGGATGCGGTGTCATTCGTGCGCGAGTCGCTGGGAGTCTCCGGATCCGAGGCGCAGCGCCGGGTCGGCGAGGCCCGCGGTCTGGCCGCTCATCCGGTGGTGGCGGCGGCGTTTGCCGATGCCAGGATCGACCGGCCCCGGGTCGGGATGCTCCTCACCTCCGCCCAAGTCTCCGAAGAGTGGTTCGCCCGGGACGAGGCGGTCCTGGTCGACCGGGTCGCCGGCCTGTCGATGCGTGATGCGGTGCGGCTGATCGCCTACTGGCGCCAGGCGGCGGACCGGGAAGCCTTCACCCGGGATGCCGAGCACCTCCACCACCGCCGCCGCCTCCATCTCTCCCGCAGCTTCGGGGGCATGGTCCGCCTCGACGGAGAACTCGATCCCGAAGGCGGCGAACTCGTCATCACCGCCCTCGCCAGCCTGGTGGAGCCGACCAACCTCGATCCCGACGACACCCGCTCCCAGGCGCAACGCCGCGCCGACGCCCTCATCGAATTGTGCACCGACCACCTGGCGCACGGCGACACCCCGATCAGCGGGGGACGCCGTCCCCACCTCAGCCTCACCGTGGCACCCGCCGCCCTCCAAGGAGAGCCCGCCGAACCCTGCGAGTTGGACTCCGGGGTGATTGTCACCCCCGAGGCGGCACGCCGTATCGCCTGCGACGCCGCCGCCACCCAGATCACCCGCGACGGCGGATCCACCCTCGACGTGGGACGCACCACCCGCACCATCCCCCCCGCCATCCGCCGTGCCTTGATCCAACGGGATCAGGGCTGCACCCACCCCGGATGCGGACGCCCCCACCGCTGGTGCGACGCCCACCACCTCACCCACTGGGCAGACGGCGGACCCACCGCCCTCGACAACCTGGTCTTGTTGTGCCGCAGACATCACCGCAGGGCACACGAGGGGGAACGACGAAGAGAGTGAGCCTCTGACGGCAGTGGCGCCTCGCTCAGGGAACCACAACGAGGCTCACGCCCGCAACGGCGTCCGGCGCGGTGAGCACGATGTCGAAAGCGTGGCTCACGAGTATCAGGCCGCATTGCTCGCCGGGGTCAGGAACCGACTCCAGGAGGGTTATCTCAATCTCAAGGTGAGGGGGACCCCGGCGAACCGCCAGCCGTGTCTCGGGCACGCATCCGCCGCCGTTGACAGCGATCCGCAGGACTCCGGGTAGTGGTGACTCGATCAGCACGGCACGAGGATCTTGGTCGGACAGCGGGTGGGGCAGTGGAGGTTCCCCGCCCACCCAGTAGGTCTCAGCGATCGCTCCTTCAGGATCGTATTCGACGAAGGGTCCGAGGCTGGACGGCCGGGATGATGCAGTCGTTTCCGTGGTCGTGGTCTCGGTGGTAGCCGAGGTGTCCTCAACGGTGCAACCGCACAACAGGACCACCACGAGCAGAACGAGACCGCTTGTCGTCCAAGGTTGGGAGCCGCGCATGCCGGACTCACCTCTTAGCTACTCAGTACGCTCGCGCCCATTCTGGCTTAGAAGTCATGCGTCCGGACACACTCGACATCGCCCCTACAGCCCCAGTCGCTCCGCCAGCACCGCCCGATGCTGCGCCGGGGTGCCGAACAGCAACTCGTCGGTCTTCGCCCGCTTGAAGTAGAGGTGGGCGTCGTGTTCCCAGGTGAACCCGATGCCACCGTGGATCTGGATGCTCTCGGCGGCGCAGTGGAAGTAGGCCTCGGAGCAGTACGACTTGGCCATCGGGGCCACGATCGCGGCCTCGGGGTCGCCGGTGGCGACGGCCCATCCGGCGTAGTAGGCGGCGGACTTGGCCGACTCCACCTGTACCAGCATGTCGGCGCACTTGTGCTTGATCGCCTGGAACGAGCCGATGGGGCGGCCGAACTGCACGCGCGCCTTGGCGTAGTCCACCGCCATCTCCAGGCACTTCTGCGCCCCGCCCACCTGCTCGTAGGCCAGCGCCACGATCGCCCGGGTGGTCATCGCCTCGATCGCGCCCCAGGCCCGACCCTCGGCGCCGAGGATCGCCGCGGCTGGAACCCGCACGCCCCGGAACGCGATCTCCGCCTGCTTGCGGGTCATGTCCATGGTCTCCAGGCGGCGCCGCTCGACACCCGGCGCATCGCCGGGGACCATGACCAGCGACACTTCGTCGGAACCCTGCGATCCTTCGCCGCGCACCGCCACCAGCAGGGTGTCGGCGGTGTGCCCGTCCAGGACGAACGACTTGGTCCCATCGAGCACCAGGTCGTCGCCCTCCGTCCTCGCCACCATCGCGATCCCGCTGGCATCCCAGCGTCCGCTGCCTTCGAGTTGAGCGAGCGCCACCCGGTGCTCACCGGCGGCGATCCCGGGGAGCAACTCCTGCTTCTGGACTTCGGTGCCGTGGTGGAGGATCAGATCTGCGCCGATCACCACCGTGGAGAGGAATGGCGACGGGAAGAGCGACCGCCCCATCTCCTCCATCAGGATGCCCTGCTCGAGGAGGGTGAAGCCCGCTCCCCCGTAGGCCTCCGGGATGGCCATCGCCTGCCACCCCTGCGCGGCGATCTCGTCCCACAGGCCGGTGTCGAAGCCGGACTCGGTCTCCATGAGCCTGCGCACCACGAGCGCCGGTGCCTTCTCGTCGAGGAAGCGCCGCGCCGTGGCGCGCAGCATCTCCTGCTCTTCGCTGAAGGCGAAGTTCATTGCTCCCTCCCGGCCTGCTGGCGGATCGGGGCGTCAGGCTAGTGAGGCGGCACGCCGCTTCGGCCATGTGCCAGAGTGAGACCACCGAGTCGCGGAGGACGACGATGCAGTGGGCACTGATGACCGAGCCTCACCTCGGCATGGGCTACGACACCCTGCTGCGCATGGCTCGGTTCGCCGAAGCCGCCGGGCTGGAGGCGTTCGCCCGCTCCGATCACTACTTCGCCGCTCGGGTCGAGCGCCCCAACGCCACGGACGCCTTCGCCACTCTCGCCGGGCTGGCCCGGGAGACGAAGGCCATCGAGTTGGTGGTGCTGGTCAGCCCGATCACCTTCCGCCATCCCGCGGTCATCGCCAAGACCGCAGCGACCATCGACGAGATGTCCGGAGGACGACTCGCCCTCGGCGTGGGCACCGGGTGGATGGAGGCCGAGCACAAGAAGTACGGATTGCCCTTCCCCGAACTCGGAGAGAGGTTCGACCGCCTCGAGGAGGCGCTCGCCTACCTGCATCACGCCTTCGGCCGCAGCCCGGGTGGGTTCTCCGGGAGGCACTACTCGCTGGAGAACGATGAGGTCTTCCCCCGGCCCAAGGGCCTGCGTCTGATCGTCGGCGGGTCGGGCGAGCGCCGCACCCCTCGCCTCGCCGGCACCTATGCCGATGAGTACAACTTCTTTCTCGGCGCCAAGGACGACCTTGCGGACCGGATGGACTGGGTTCGGGCTGCGGCGCAACAGGCCGGACGCGATCCGGGCGCGGTCATGCTCAGCGTGATGACCCAGGCGATCACCGGGGAGACCCAATCCGACTACGAGCGCAACCTCGCCCGCGTCGCCGTCGCCGACCCGTTCCGCGCCGGCGCCGCGGAGTTGGAGGAGCACCATCGCAAGAGCCGCTTTCCCATCGGCACCGGCCCCGAGGTGCGGGCACGGATCGCCGAGCTCGAGGCCCTGGGCGTGGGGCGCATCTACCTCCAGCACTTCGGCCCGTATGAGGAAGGCCTGTTGGAAGAGACGTTCGGGGTGTTGCGCGGGTAGGAGGCCGGAGGAAGCGGTCAGCGGTCAGCAGTCAGCTATCAGCCAGAGTCGCAAGGCCGACGGGTAACGGGTAACGGGCGACGGGCGACGGGCGACGGGCGACCGGTAACGGGTAACCGGTAACGGGTAACCGGTGGACTCCCCTTTCGTTTGCCACACCGGGAGCCGTATCCTCCGCTCCCGTGCCTTCCATTCCCCTGCTGCGCATCGACGACCTGCATGCCTCCGCCGGCGGGGTTCCCATCCTTCGTGGGGTCTCGCTCACCATCGACCGCGGCGAGACCCATGCCCTGATGGGACCCAACGGATCGGGCAAGTCCACACTGGGGAACGTGCTGATGGGCCATCCGGGGTACGAGATCACCAGAGGTCGCGTCGAGTTCAAGGGTGAGGACATCACCCGTTGGACTTCCGACGCCCGGGGGCGCGCCGGGATCTTCCTCGCCTTCCAGTACCCCGAGGAGATCCCCGGGGTGACCGTGGTCAACTTTCTCCGCACCGCGCTCTCCAACCGCACCGGCACGGAGTACACCGTGCTCGAGTTGCGCCTCAAGGTGGCGGACACGATGCGGGCGCTGGGCATCGACGCCGGTTTTGCCGACCGCTACCTCAACGAGGGGTTCTCCGGAGGCGAGCGCAAGCGGAACGAGGTACTGCAGATGGCGGTGCTCGAGCCCGAACTGGCGATCATGGACGAGACCGACTCGGGTCTCGACGTCGACGCCCTGCGCGTGGTCGCCGAAGGGGTGGAGCGGCTGCAGTCGCCCGAGCGCGGCTTCCTGGTGATCACCCACTACCAGCGGCT
>DNGH01000017.1 GCA_003486285.1 Actinomycetota bacterium | reverse complement strand
ACCGGGACCCCGCGTCTCGACCTTCGACTCCCTGTGGGCGACATGAAGATCGCGTCCGGAGCCCCCGGCGTGGTCGAGATCACCTTGGACGGCCGCGACTCGGCCGTCGACCGAATGGTGGTGGAGCAGCGTGGCGACACGATCCACCTCGAACCCGACCGCACCGACCGCATCCGCTGGTCGTCGGTGGATGTTCGCGTCACCGTGGGAGAGGCCGCCGACGTCCACGCCCGCCTCACCTCGGGCGACTTCACCGTCGCCACCGACCTGGCCAGTCTCGTCGTCGAGACCGCCTCGGGGGAGATCTCGGCCGGCGTGATCAGCGGCGACGTCACCATCCGCTCTGCCTCGGGCGACGTGCAGCTCGGCGAGGTGGGGGGACGGCTCGACATCGCCGTCGCCTCCGGCGACATCCGGGCCGAGTCGGCCGACGAGGTCGAGCTCAAGTCGGCGTCGGGCGACGTGGCGATCCGCCAGGTGCAGCGCGACGCCGTGATTCGCACCGTGTCGGGCGATGTCACCATCGGCGCTTTTCTCGGCGACCGTTTGGACGCCAAGAGCATGTCGGGCGAGGTGACGATTGCGGTTCCTCCGGGACGGCGCTACGACGTCGCGTTCTCGACGATCTCGGGTGAGATCCGCACCGACTTCCCCGTGCAGGGGACGGCCGAAACCGGGTCGGTGGCCCGCCTCGAGGTGAAGACCGTGTCCGGGGACATCCGGGTCAGGGGCGTCTGAGCTCGGTCCCCCCGCGGCTACGCCACATGGCGCCCGGCGATTGCCGCCTCGACCGCCTCGATGGCGTCGGCGGCAAAGATGGCGTGGCCGGCGTCGCCGGCGTGGAAGAGGTCGCCGGCGAACAGTCCCGGCTCCTCGAAGAAGGCGGTGCTGCTGCGGCCCCTGGTGTACGCCTTCACCGCTCTTGGGATGGATACGACGACTTCGCGGGCGACGCGATCGAAATCCGCGGAGCGGCGCGTGGCCCACTTGCGCACCGTGAGTGGCAAGCGGGGGATGCTGCCCAGGTCGCCCACCCCGAACACCATGACTCCCGCACCGGTCGTGGCAAGGTTGGTCACGATCGTCTCCAGATGGCGCCGGTAGCGCTCCGGGGTGACGCCGCGCAGGGCGTCGTTGGCGCCGACCGAGACCACGGCCACGTCCGGGCGAAGCCGCACCGCCTCCGCCAGCTGGCCTTCGACGACATCGCCTGCCTTCGACCCACCCACGGCGAGGCTGATCAATTCGATGTGATACCGGTCGGAGAGGGTGCGGGCGATGCGGCGAATCCAGATGTTGTCGAGGTCCGCCACCCCCGGGGCGGTGATCGACGAGTCGCCGAGCGCGACGACGCGTAGGTGGGGGAGCGACGGGTCGCCGAAGCGGCCCGAGGGATCCTGGTTGGGGAAGGACGGCAGATCGGGCCGAAGGGCCGCACGCAGCACCTGCACCGCCAGCACGGCAAGGGCGGTGAGCGGAATCGCCGGGATGGCACGGAAGGCGTTGCGCAAGCGCGAAGTCGTCACCCTGAAATGCTATCGCCCCTCTGTCGTCTGTCGTCTGCGATCTGCCCTCGCCCCTCGTCCTTCGCCCCTCGCCCCTCGCCCCTACTCTCACCCTCATGCGTCTGGCCCTGAACATGGGTTACGCCGGGACGGCGGTGGAGCCTCGCCTGGACCTGGTGCGCGAGGCGGATCGCCTCGGGTACCACTCGGTCTGGGTGGCCGAGGCGTACGGGAGCGATGCGGTCACGATGCTCGCCTGGTACGGCGCCTCCACCGAACGAATCGGCCTGGGCAGCGCCATCATGCAGATGCCGGCCCGCACCCCGGCGATGACCGCGATGACCGCGGCGACCCTCTCCGAGTTGAGCGGGGGGCGCTTCCATCTCGGGCTCGGTATGTCCGGGCCCCAGGTGGTGGAGGGATGGCACGGCCGCCCCTACGGCAAGCCCCTGCAGGTGACCCGGGAGTACGTCGAGATCGTGCGCCGCATCCTGTCGCGGGAGGCCAAGCTGCGCTTCGAGGGGAAGTACCACCGCATCCCCTACGACGCCCCCGATGCCACCGGCCTGGGCAAGACGCTGCGGCTCACCATCCACCCCAAGCACGACATCCCGATCTACCTGGCGGCGATCGGGCCGAAGAACGTGGCGCTCGCCGCAGAGATCGCCGACGGGTGGCTGCCCTTCTGGTACTCCCCGTACCGCGGCGACGAGGTGTTCGCCCCGGCGCTGGAGGCCGGGTTTGCGGCGTCGGGGGAGGCGGGGAAGCGCTCCCGCTTCGACATCCTCCCCACCGTCCCCGCGGTGGTCACCGACGACGTCGACCAGGCGCGCTGGGGGGTGCGTCCGTTGCTGGCGCTCTACGTCGGCGGCATGGGAGCGCCGGGCACCAACTTCTATTTCGACCTGGTGTGCCGGTACGGCTACGAGGAGGCTGCCACCAAGGTGCAGGAGCTGTATCTGGCGGGCAAGCGCGAGGAGGCGATGGCACAACTGCCCGACGCTCTCATCGACGAGGTCGCACTGCTCGGTCCCCGCGCCGCGATCGCCGAGAAGCTCGAGGTGTGGCAGGCCTCGGGCGTGACCACTCTCGGAGTGGTCGCCCAGGATCCGGGGACGCTGCGCGTCCTGGCCGAACTGGTCCTCTAATGGGAGGCGCCGTCGGCGACATGCCACAACCCGCCGGCGACGCCGAAGCAGGCCGCCCCACCGAGTGCGGGTGTCCACCGGCCGTACACCGTCGCCAGCAGGATCAGGACGGAGCCGATCGCAGCGAGTCCTCCCGCCGCGGCGACCAGGGGCGTCGCCCAGGCTCGGGGAACGGCACTCACCAGCGACTCCGGGATCAGAGGCACCGCAGCAGCGTAGGGGTGCGATGAGCAATCCGGTTGCCGACGCGGTCGATCGCGGGGACCTCGACGCCCTGGTGCGTCTCGTCGACGGATTGGCCTCCTCCCGCGAGTGGGAGCGCATCGTCGAGCTGCGCGATCGGTGCCGCCACGCCCTGGAGCGCGGCCTGCAGTTGTGGCCCGCAGCCGAGTACGCCGAGTACCGCCTCGCCCTGGAGGCGCCTCCAGCCTTCGCCGGGCCGGTGGTCACCGAGACCGCAGGCCGTTTCGCCCTCGGTCCGCTGTGGGAGGTGGCCGCCTCCACCCACGAGTGGGCGGCTCTGCAGCCACATCTGCCGGGCGGGCCGGCCCGGGCGCTGGTCGCCCACGAGCGGGTGCTGCGCGGCGAGGACCTCACCGGTGACGTCACCATCGATCCCGGGATCCTGGAGATCCCGGTCGTGCTCCAAAGTTGGGAACCGCGCTACCCGGTGGCCACCTACCGCGCCTCCAAGGCCGAGTTCCCCACGCCCCCGCCCGTC
>DNGH01000229.1 GCA_003486285.1 Actinomycetota bacterium | reverse complement strand
GCAGCGGGTAGCGGGCGACGGGCGACGGGCGACGGGCGACGGGCGACGGGTAGCGGGCAGCGGGTAGCGGGTAGCGGGCAGCCCTCCTGACCACTCAGCCAGAACCTCGCCGGACCACTTACCATCCCCCCGTGACTTCCCGGAAGAAGGCGGGGCTTGCCGTCGGAGTGGGCGTGGGCGCCGCGGCGGCGACTGCGCTGCGCCGTCGCTGGCGGGGACGCAGCGAGAGCACCTCGACCGAGGTTGCGGCCATCCCCGGCATCGACCAGGCCGCGGCGACCCGGTTCCTCGACAACCTGGCGGCGGCGATTCGCATCCCGACGGTGTCGAGCATCGACGGAGTCGATCCGGTCGTGTTCGGTGAGTTCCGGGCCCTGTTGGAGAAGTCCTACCCCGGCGTCCACGCCGGTCTGTCGCGAGAGATCATCGGTGACCACACCCTGCTCTTCACGTGGCCGGGGTCCGATGCGACCGAGCCGGCGGTGCTCCTCATGGCCCATCAGGACGTGGTTCCGGTCGAGCCGGGGACCGAAGCGGGCTGGGACCACGGTCCGTTCTCGGGAGCAGTGGCGGACGGCTACCTCTGGGGACGAGGCGCCATGGACGACAAGGGCTCTCTCATCGGTGTCCTCGAGGCCGTCGAAGGACTCCTCGCCGAAGGCTTCGTCCCCACGCCCACGATCTATCTGCTTCTCGGCCACGACGAGGAGGTGGGAGGAGAGAAGGGCGCTGCCGCAGTGGCGGAGCGGTTTGCTCGCGAAGGAGTCCGTCTCGGCTTGGTGTTGGATGAGGGCGGCGCCGTCGTGTCCGGAGTGATCCCCGGTGTGCCTCCGCTGGCTCTGATCGGAGTGGGGGAGAAGGCCTCGCTGGATGTCGAGATCACTGCGGTCGCCGAGGGTGGCCACTCGTCGATGCCGCCGGCGCACACCGCGGTCGGCCGGGTCGCAGGGGCGGTGCGAGCCATCGAAGACCATCCGATGGGGGCACGCCTCGCGGTGCAGCGTCCCTTCCTCGAGGTGCTGGCTCGGATCATGGGCGGAGGGCGCGCCGTGCTGCTGCGCAACCTGGGGTGGAGTGGCCCGATGGTCGAGCGGATGCTCGCCCGTGCTCCTCACACCAACGCGCTGATTCGAACCACCGCCGCAGCCACCGTCATCCGCGGCGGGGTCAAGTCGAACGTCCTGCCGCAGGAGGCGACTGCGATCGTCAACTTCCGCATCCTTCCCGGCGATACTGCGGCCGGGGTGCTCGATCATGTGCGCTCGGTGGTCGGCGATGGCATCCGGGTGCGTCCGATCGACTTCGGCAAGACCTCCGATCCCGGACCGCTGTCATCGATCGAGTCTCCCGGCTTCCGTTCTGTCGCCAATGCCGTGGGCGAGGTCTTCCCGGGAGTGACCGTGGCTCCGTGGATCCTGATGGGGGCGACGGACTCCCGCTACTTCGTGCCGATCGCCGATGGGGTATACCGCTTTGCCCCTCTCTCCACGTCGTTGGGTGATCTCTCACGGATCCATGGGACCGGTGAGCGGATCGCAGTGGCCGACGCCGGCCGGGTGGTGGGGTTCTATCGCGCGCTCGTCACGAGCCTCGGGGGCAAGCCCTGAGCGGCGCCCCCCCGCCCCCGTCGCCACCGCCGCCTCCCCCGCGACGGTGGCGGCGTGTCGTCGGCGGGATCGCCGCGGCCCTGGGATCGTTGGTGGGGATCGTGTCGATTCTCGGGTTCGTGGGCTCGCAGTCGTGGCTCTTCGATCTCACTGCCAACTTCCGTCCGCAACAGGCTGCGGTCCTCCTGCCGCTGGGCGCGATGGCACTACTCGGGTATCGCCGCCTCGGTTCTGCGCTGCTCGTGATCGGCCTGATCGACGCGGCGTTGGTCGCGCCGTACCTCGTGGGTAGTGGTGCCCGGATCACGGGCAGCGATCGCATCGAGGTGATGACGTTCAACGTCGGAGTCAGCAACCCGAATCGCCTGGCGGTGGCCGACTACATCGCGAGTGAGGACCCGGACGTCGTGTTCATCTTCGAGTCGTCCTTCGAATGGGAGGACGCCATCCGGGCTTCCGACCTGCCGTTGCAGATCGTCTCGGTGGTGCCGCGGGGCCGGATCGCCGGGGTGACCGTGCTCGCCCGCCCGTCTCTGCGTCCGGGCTCCATCGAGGTCGCCATCGGAGGCGAGGCCGCCGCGGTGACGGTGGATCTGGGGGACTCCCGTGTGGACGTCCTCGGCGTCCATCCGCCTTCGCCCACTACCGCCGCACGATCCGGGCGGCGTGATGCGATGCTGGCCGCGGCCGGCGAGTGGGTTCGAGATCGACCGGGGGAGGTCATCGTCGTCGGCGACTTCAATGCCACTCCCTGGTCGCACGCGTTCCGCGGCCTGCGACGCCGCGCCGGGCTGATCGACACGATGCGGGGTGCGGGATTGCAGCCGTCGTGGCCGGATGGTTGGGGAGTGCTCGCCCTCCCCATCGACCACGTCCTGCACACCTCCGGACTGGCCTCGTCCGATCGCAGGACCGGCCCAGCGTTCGGTTCGGCTCATCGCCCCGTGGTGGTGTCGATCGGGCACAGCGGGTGACCGTCGGCCGGGAGTTCGCGCCGACACCGGAATAGTCTCCGCAGCAA
Source organism: Actinomycetota bacterium (assembly GCA_003486285.1). Taxonomy (GTDB): domain Bacteria; phylum Actinomycetota; class Acidimicrobiia; order Spongiisociales; family UBA11373; genus UBA11373. The sequence continues at coordinate 484 of DNGH01000229.1, read as the reverse complement.
TTCGCCCAACGCGCAGGTTGCTGCGGGCGGCAAGACTCAGTCCGGGAGACCCCGTGGATGATCTGATCGTCACCTATCTGGAGATGCGTTCCCGGCCGACGCTCACCGTGGCGCGCCCCTACCGCGGGGTGATGCTGCTCCGCCTCGAGGAGCCGACGGCGGCGTTCTATCGCTACCTCTACACCGCGGTCGGAGCGCGCTGGGGGTGGCTCGCTCGCGCCGAGATGACCGACTCGGAATTGGTCGCCGTAATCACCGATCCCCTGGTCGAGGTCTTCGTGCTCTATGTGGGCGGCATCCCCGCCGGCTTCTTCGAGCTGGATCGGCGCCTCCCCGGCGACGTCGAGCTGGCCCATTACGGGCTGGCTCCGGAGTTCATCGGCCGTGGGCTGGGCAAGCCTCTGCTGGCGTCTGCTGTGGAGACCGCGTGGACCGGCGAGCCGGAACGGGTGTGGGTGAAGTCCACCAACCGGGATCATCCCCG
>DNGH01000137.1 GCA_003486285.1 Actinomycetota bacterium | reverse complement strand
ACGTCGGCGCCGATGTGGCCGCTCCTCCAGGCGCCGGCGAGCTCGGCGGCGAGACCGCGCGCCAGGTTGGAGCCGGTGCGATTGGCGAGCACCACCCGGCCCGACGCGGTGAGCATCGTCCCGATCATCTTCGCCGTCGTGGTCTTGCCGTTGGTGCCGGTGACCACGACGACACCGTCGCGCAACCCGGCGACCAGCTTCTCGATCACGCGGGGATCGATGCGCAGCGCCACCAGGCCGGGGAGCGCGGTGCCGCCGCGTCCGAAGAGGCGCATGAGGCTCCGGGTGAGGCGCGCCAGAGCCAGGGCACAGCGAAGACGAAGCATCCCAGCACGATACCGCGGCGGCAACGCTCAGCTCGGAGCGGCGGCGAACTGCGTGCGGAACAGTTCGGCATAGAGTCCCTGCGCGGCCAGGAGAGAGTCGTGGGTCCCCTCCTCCACCAACCGCCCGCGATCGAGCACGAGGATGCGATCGGCGGCCAGCACCGTCGAGAGGCGGTGGGCGATCACGAACGAGGTCCGGCCCGCCATCACTCGCTCCAGGGCGTCCTTGATCAGGGCCTCGGAGCGGGCATCGAGATGCGAGGTGGCCTCGTCGAGCACGAGGATGCGGGGATCCTTGAGGATGACCCGGGCGATGGCGACGCGCTGCTTCTCGCCACCCGAGAGCCGATAACCCCGCTCTCCCACCACCGTGTCGTAACCCTCGGGGAGCCCGCGGATGAAATCGTCGATGTTGGCGGCCTTGGCGGCGGCCTCCAGCTCCGCGGCGGTGGCGTCGGGGCGGGAGTACCGCAGATTGGCGGCGATGGTGTCGTGGAAGAGGTAGTTCTCCTGGGTGACGACGCCGATGCCGCGGGCGATCGTCTCGAAGGCGAGCGTGCGCACGTCGTGACCGTCGATGAGTACCCGACCCGTGGTGACGTCGTACAGGCGCGGGATGAGATAGGTGACCGTGGTCTTTCCGGCGCCGCTCGGACCCACCAGCGCCACCAGGCTCCCCGGATCGACATCGAACGAGAGCTCTGAGATCGCCTTGCCGCGGCCGCCGACCTGTGGCACCGGCGGAGTCATCTCGTCGGCCAGGCCGCGCCGGGACAGTCGCTCGACATACGCCAGACCCTCCGGCGTCGCCGCCCGGTAGTCGAAGGAGACGTCCTCGAAGGTCACCCGTCCGGCGACCTCGGCGAGACGCACCGCGGGCACCGGCTCGGCGACGTCGTGCGGGAGGTCGAGGACCTCGAACACCCGCTCGAACGAGACCAGCGAGGTCGCCAGCTCGACCCGGGTATTGGAGAGCGCCGACAGGGGGCCGTAGAGCTGGGCGAGATACGCCGACAGGGCGACGATCTCGCCGATGGTCAGCTCCCCCCGGATGACCAGGACCGCACCCAGCCAAAAGACCACCGCCGTTCCCAGGGCGCTCACCACCCCCAGGGCCATGAAGAACCACCGACCGATGAGTGCCCTCCGCACGCCGAGATCGCGCACCGACCCCGCATGGGTGGCGAACCTGCGGTCCTCGTCGGCGGTCCGTCCGAAGAGCTTCACCAGGAGCGCACCACTGAGATTCAGTGTCTCGTTCATCGCCGAGTTCATCCGGGCGTTCGACTGCATCTGGTCGCGGGTGACGCGCCGCAGGATGCGCCCCACCCTCCGGCTCGGCCAGATGAAGAGCGGCAGGATGGCCACCGCCACCAGGGTGAGACGCCACTCCAGGATGAGCATGATCACGCCCGTCGCCACCACGGCCATGCCGTTGGAGACCACCGACACCAGCGTCCCCGTCACCGCGGACTGGGCACCCACCACGTCGCTGTTGAGGCGCGACATCAGCTCGCCAGGCCGGGTGGTGGTGAAGAACCCGAGCGACATCCGCTGCAGGTGGGCATACACGCCGGTGCGGAGGTCGAAGATCATCCCCTCGCCGGCGCGTGCCGAGGCCCACCGCTGCACCACCCCGACCACACCATTGAGCAGCGGCACCGCCACCATGCCGACTCCCAGCCACGTCACGCGCCTCATGTCGCCCGCGGGGATGGCGCGGTCGAGCAGATCCCGCATCAGCAGCGGCGGCACCAGGGAGATGAGGGTGATCGCCACGATGGTGCCGATCACCACCGCGAGAAGACGCCGGTAGGGCCGGGCGTAGGCGACGACGCGCCGCAGGAGGGCCCGATCGATCGTGGGGCGGTCCTGTTCCTCGTCGTACTGGATGTAGGACCACCAACTGCCCTGGTGGAACACGTGCGCCCTTCGAGAGTCCGGAGGCGGAGGGTATCGCCCCCGGGACGCCTACCGGCTCGGGCTAGGGCAGAGCGACGATGAGCGACAGCGGGATGGTCGACTCCGCCATCTCGAAACAGGCTGCCTCGCTCATCCCGGTCCTGCAGAACAGCTGATACTCGTACGGCCCATCGCTCCATGCCAGCTCGCGGCCATCGGTGACCTGGAACGAGAAGATCTCGCCATCGACCTCGTCACCCCGGGTCTTCAGGCCGACCCGCAGCACCGCCAGCTGGCCGTCGCTGCGGGGCAGGTCGTAGGGCTCACCCACCCACAAGCCGAAGGCAGCCGAAGTCGAAGCGTCGAGGATCCCGGTGAGCTGGTCGAAGGCGAGTTGCGACGACACATGGGTGACCCGGTCGGGGGCGAGCTGGGGGAACTCGATGCCGGGCAGCGCCACGGCGATCTCGCGTCGGCTCGCCTGGACGAACCGATTCGCCTTGTCGCGCGACCAGACCCCCGTGATCAGCTCGTCGCGGCCCAGCCCGGCAGTGTCGGCATCGATGCCGTCGTTGGCCCACACCAGGTCGCTGATCCCCTTGAGCCGCAGCAGCTGGCTGTCGGGGACCACCGCAGTGGTGGTCGTGGTCGACCCCGATCCATACACGATGCGGTGGGACAGGTCACCGACCCCACCCAGGGCGTCGCCGCAGGATGCCAGCACCACGGCGGCGGCGATCAGGCTGGTCATGCGGCGCAACGGCTACCTCCGCCGGTTCGGTGCCCCGATTATCGCCGTGGCCACGGCCAACCGGTGTGATGCCCCGGTTAGCCTCGCCAGGTGCTGCGCCTGGTCACCGATCGCTTCGATCCTCCGGCGCTCGACACCGCAGTGTCGGCGGCCGTCCTGCATCGGGTGGCCACCGGCGCCGACCCGGCCACGCTCCGGGTGTGGACCCCGGAACGCGCCGTCGCCTTCGGCCGCCAGGATCGCGCCCGACCCGGCTATCACGCCGCGGCGTCCGCCGTGGCCGGCCTCGGTTTCGCCCCCGTGGAGCGCCTTGCCGGCGGACGCGCCGCGGTGTTCCACGAGGGGACCATCGCGTTCTCCTGGGCCCTGCCGGAGTCCCACGGGCCGGAGACCATCACCCCCCGCTTCGTCGCCATCGCCGGCATCGTGGTGCGGGCCCTGTCGAGCCTGGGACTCGACGCCCGGATCGGAGAGGTTCCGGGCGAGTACTGCCCGGGCGAGTGGTCGGTGAACCTCTTCGGCACGCACAAGGTGATGGGTGTCGGCCAGCGCCTGGTGCGCGGCGGAGCCCATGTCGGTGGGGTGATCGTGGTCACCGGTCCCCAGTTGGTGAACCTTCCGCTGACTCCCGCGTACCTGGCCCTGGAGTACGACTGGCGGCCCGAGGCGACCGGTGCCATCGATCAGGCACTGCCCGGTGTCGACATCGCGGCGGTGACGGCTGCCCTCCTGGCGGCATTCGGGGCGGCCGGCGAGGAGGTCGTCCCGGGGAGCCTCGACGCCGCCTGCCTGGAGCAGGCCGCGGCGCTGGCGTCGGATCACGACGCCAGCCGATAGCCTGACCGGGTGCGCATCCTGATCGTCAACGGCCCCAACCTGAACCTGCTGGGTGCCCGCAGACCCGAGATCTACGGGACGACGACGCTGGGCGAACTCGACGACCAGTGCCGGCAGTGGGGGGCGGCGCTGGGATGCGAGGTCACCGGGTTCCAGTCGAATCATGAGGGCGAGATCATCGACCGCCTCCACGACGCCATCGGCCGGTGCGATGGTGTCGTCATCAACCCGGGCGCCCTGGCGCACTACTCCTATGCCATCCACGACGCCATCGAGGCCACCGCGTTGCCGGCGGTCGAGGTGCACATCTCCGACATCGAGGCGCGGGAACCCTGGCGCGCCACGTCGGTGGTGGCGGCAGCGTGCGTCACCACGATCGCCGGACACGGCATCGCCGGTTATCGGTTGGCGCTGGAGGCCCTGGTCGACGCCATCCGGCGGGGCACTAAGCCCTAGCGAGGTCCCGCCATCGCTCCAGCCCGGCGACCAGATCGGCGTCGTCGAGGGCGTACGACAGCCGCACCGACCCCGGAGAGCCGAAGGCCTCCCCGGGCACCACGGCGATCTCGGCGGTCTCCAGCAGGATCTCGGCGAACTCGTGCGACGAGGCCGCAGGGCGCCCCGGCAGCGCCCGGGCGACATCGACCCGGGGAAAGGCATACAGCGCGCCGTGCGGCTCGTTCACCTCCACGCCGGGGAGAGTGCGGAGCATGTCGAACATGGTGCGGCGGCGCCGGTCGAAGGCGGTTCGCATCGCATCCACCGGATCCATCGGTCCCTCGAGAGCGGCGATCGCGGCGAACTGGGATACGTTGGCGACGTTGGAGATCGAATGCGATTGCAGTCGGGCCACCGCCGCCGCCACCTCGGGGGGCCCGATCATCCATCCCACCCGCCACCCGGTCATCGCGTAGGTCTTGGCGACGCTGTTGACGACGACGCATCTCCCCGCCGCCTCGGGAGCCGCCACGGGGAGCGACACGAACTCGGCACCGCCGTAGATGAAGTGCTCGTAGATCTCGTCCGTGAGGGCGAGGAGGTCGTGCTCGATGCAGAGGTCCGCAACGCCCTGCAGCTCCTCACGGTCGAAGACGCGCCCCATGGGGTTGTTGGGCGAGTTGAGGACGATCGCGCGCGTGCGGGGCGTGATCAGGGCCGCGAGGCGGTCGCGATCGAGTCGGTACGCCGGGGCCTCGAGCGTGAGGAACACGGGCGTCGCCTGCGAAAGGATCGCGTCGGGCCCGTAGTTCTCGTAGAAGGGCTCGAGCACGATCACCTCGTCCCCCGGGTCGAT
>DNGH01000178.1 GCA_003486285.1 Actinomycetota bacterium | reverse complement strand
CCGAGGAGCTGCTCGCCGACGCCACCTTCGACGTCGTCGGGTTCCTCGCCACCGAGGTCGCCGAGAACGACACCGAGGCCGAGGAGCTGCTGTTCCTCACCGGCTCGGGTTCGGGCGAGCCGCTCGGCATCCTCACCCACCTGACGCGGTTGATCGCCGAGGGCTACACCGATCTGGCTGCCCCGGTGGCCGCCGCCGCGACGGTGACGGCCAACGACGTGCGGCTCTTCCCGCTCACGCTGCCGATCAAGTACCGGAAGGACGGGTCGTGGCTGTTCAACCGCGCCTTCCTGCGCAAGGTCGCGGCGCTGCGGACCGAGGAGGGCGGGGCGGGAACCGGCGAGTTCATGTTCCAGCGCTCGCTCGCGCTGGGGCTGCCGAACACCCTCGACGGCTACGCCGCGGTCGAGTCGGAGTTCTACCCCGACAACGTCACCGCCGGCGCCCAGGGCGACCCGCTCGCGACCTTCGGCTCGCTGCGGCACTACTGGATCGTCGACCGCGCCCAGCTGACCGTCCGCCTGCTCGGCGAGCTCTACGCCGAGACCGACGAGGTCGGCTACAAGTTCCACAAGCGCTTCGACGCTGCCCCGGTGCGCGCCGGTGCCTTCCGCAACATGACCCGGGGCGCCTAGCGCTCCCCCCAGCGCCAACGCAGCCACCTTCTCGCTCACCCACTAGGGAGATCGGCAGATGCAGCTCAACCGCTCGTTGCACGACAACCTCGACAGCCGGGTGGCGATCCCGCCCCAGGCCGGCGGGGCCAACGGCACCATCACCGGCGCCGAGATCGACCTCGCCGGCTCGGACGCCGCGCAGTTCATCGCGATGTTCGGGGCCTGGACGGACGGGACGCACACGCTCCGGTTCTTCCACGGCGACACCTCCGGCGCGCTCACGCGCGTCGCCACCGAGGACCTCGACGCCAAGGTGCCGGCGGACCTCACCGACACCGCCGGCGACGGCGAGGTCATCGTCTCCTCGGCCGCCAAGGACGATTCCATCGTCCAGGTCGGCTACATCGGCGGGAAGCGCTTCGCCCGCGTCGACTACGTCAAGACCGGAGTGACCACCGGCTTCGACGGCATCGCCGTGGTCGCCGAGATCGGCCGCCTGCGCGGCGTCGGCGGCAACCCGCAGACCGACCCGGACTTCGACTAGGAGCTGACCGATGACGAAGACCAAGGCGCAGAAGGAAGCGCTCCGCTCCACCGCGCTGCACCTCTACGGCCGGATCCTGATCAGGAAGGGCGATCAGGGCCTCGCGGCCGCCGAGGCGATCGCCGCCGCCGAGACGTTCGAGCAGGTGTTCGACGCGTACGTCAACCCGCCGAAGGACCGGGCCGACGACGCCGCCGAGCAGGCCGAAGCGGAGGCCGCGCAGAAGGCGGCCGACGAGGCGAAGGCGAAGGCGGACGCCGAGGCGGAGGCGGCGGCGAAGGCCAAGGCCGACGCGAAGGCCGCGGAGGCCGAGGCGGCCGCCAAGGCGAAGGCGGCGAAGGCGAAGGCCACCGGCGGGGCGAAGTAGGAGACCGTCGAGCGTGCTCAGGATCGTCACCCCACCGGCGGAGACGCCGCAGGCCATCGCGCCCGCGGATGCCGTCGCCCGGTGGGGTGGCGACCTGACGCGCGTGACGGCGCTGGTCGAAGACGCCACCCGCATCGGCGAGCAGATCGCTCGCTGCCGCTGGATCTACCGGGACTACGAGGCGCTGGTCGAGGGCGACCGAGACGAGCGCCTCTGGCTGCCGGTCCGGCCGGTCGCCGCGGTGGCGCTGATCCACCTCGACGGCGACGCCGACGAGACGGTCGACGCCGGCACCGAGGATGACGAGTACGAGATCTGGCCGGAGGACGGGTCGCTTCGGCGCCGGGTCGGCTGGATGTCCGGCGGTCTGCGCTGGCGGGTGCGCTTCACCGCCGGCTACTGGCTGCCGGCATCGATGGCTGGCGCGCTGCCCGCCGGCGCCGCCTCGATCGACGTCGAGGGCCGCCACGTTCGCCGCGCGATCGAGGAGATCGTCCAGACCTCGATCGGCATCGATCGACTCGATCGCACCGTCAAGAGCGACCGCATCGGCGGACTCGCGTCGGTGGGGACCGAATACGACACCGGGATCTGGGTGCCGAAGGGCGCAGAGCGCACGCTCCGCAGCCTCGGCTCGCTGATCGCCTGACCAGGGGGAGGGGCAGATGCAGCAAGCGCAGCGCGCGACGGCAGCGAGGCTCCTCGCCCGGCACGGGTCGGCGATGGTCTTCCGGCGCTACCCGCTGGTCAAGAGCAAGATCGCCGGCACCCAGGGCACGGGGGCGGCCGTCGAGGTCCAGGCCCGCGCCGCCGTGATCCCGCTCGAGCAATCGCTCGACCGCGGCATCGACATCGACTCAGCCGCCCTCTACGCCGACGGCGCGCCCTTCGCGGCGGCCGGCCACGGCGACCTCTCCGACTCCTGGCGGATCGTCCTCCACGGCACCGAGCACGAGATCGTCGGCCCGGTGACCGCGTCGAGGACCGTCCCCGGCGAGCCGGCCGCCTTCTACGCCGCGCGACTGGCCACGGGAGGCGAAGGTGTCTAGGAACCGCCAGGTCATGAACGAGCTCGCCGCTCAGATCGAGCGCTTCGCCCGCGCCGGCGTGCGCCAGACGGCGCGGAACCTGGTCCAGGCGACGACGGCCCGCCAGGGCATCGCGCCGGGTGCGCCGGTCGCCACCGGCCAGCTCAAGGGCTCGCTGCGGCTGACCCGCAATCAGCCGTCCGCCGAGGAGCCGGTCGAGCGGCCGTTCTACCCGGTGATGGGCGACGCCGAGGTCGACGCGGTGATGGGCGAGTTCGAGCTCGGCGATTCGCTTCACCTGCGCTGGATCGCCAAGCACGCCAACATCATCGAGGGCGGTCGCCGGCCCGACAAGCGGGGCCGGATGATCGGCTCCGAGCAGGCTCCCGACGGCTTCGTTCACCTTGGCCGCGACGAGGCGCTCGAGCAGATGGATCGATGGAGGTACGACGGGCGATGAGAGAGAAGTCGCAACCCAGCGAGCAAGGCTTCCAGCGCTTGGTCGAGGCAAACCACATGTGGAAGCGGCTGGCGATGCTCCTCGGAGTGATCGCCACCGTCTCGACGCTGCTGTCGGCTTCGCTCGGCGCCAGCCTCTACGTCTACACCCTGGGCGAGGAGTCCCGCGCCGCGGCCCGTCTCGACGGCCAGACGTTCAAGAACGCGGTTCGTAACGAGGTCGACCGGGCGCTCACAGAATCGGACTACGCCTCCCGACAAGAGGTCGCTGAGCTGCGGACTCAGCTCTCCACGACCACTCGAAAGATGGACGACCTCAAGGGCTCCGTCGACAGGCTCCTCGGCCGGCTAGAGGAGAGGCAGAGAGGCCAGTCGTGATCGACCAGTGGGCCAAGCTGATCCAGTGCGACGGCACGCTGCGCGCGATGGTCTCCGTCTCCGCCGGGCTCGCCGAAGACGCGAACGACGAAGAGCTGGCGGTGATGAACGCCGCGGCGGACGACGCGATCTCCGCGCTCAAGGCGGCGCACGACTCGGTGATCAGCGCCCGGGGCCGGCGGCTCGCGCGCGAGCAGGAAGGGGAGGGCTGAGGCGGTGGCGACGGTGGAGGAGATCACCCGGAAGATCGTCGGCAGGATCTTCCTCGAGGGCTGGCACGGCGTCGGCGGGGCGGAGCGCCGCCACTCGGCGTCCGCCGTGGCCGGCGTGTCCTTCGATCCCGACGTCGCCGCCGACACCGCGCCCTACACCCCCCAGGAGGTCCGCACCGCCGTCGGCTACGTCCGGATGCAGATCGACGAGGTCGACAACGCCGGCGACGGCCTGTCCTCCGGCGAGGTCGACGGCAAGCTCGCCACCTTCGAGCGCACGCTGCTCAACTGCCAGTTCGCGATCCGCATCCCGGCCGAGTCCGACCAAGCGCTCGCCGAGACCTACGCCTCGGCGCTCGGCGCCCTCTACCGCGGCATCTTCGTCGAGCACCCCGGGCCGCCGTGGCTCTCGCTGCGCAATCACCCGACCGTCTACCCACACCGTCGTCGCGACCAGGCTGGCCTCGACGATGGTCCCTGGCGGCTGAGCTTCCTCGACGTGAGGCTCATCCGTCGTACTCGTAACGCGCACGTCGGTGCGCAGGAGGTTGCTCCATGAGCTTCTCGCAGAACGACCTGGTGCGCGTCACGCGCGAGATCGAGGTCACCGAGGGAGTCGTCGTCGGCGGCGCCCGCGACCGGGTCTACGGCTCGGCGCCCACCTGGACCCCGGAGGGCTCGTCCCTCACCAGCCCGATCAACACGGGGCTGGCCGCCATCCACTCGATCCGGGCGGGGCTGCGCGCCGCGGGCTTCAACATCCCGTCGGCGCTGACCTTCCGGCTCAACGACACCGAGCGGGAGGACTTCTTCCGCGACACCTACGCGGGCGCGGAGAAGACCTACACCGACGCGGTGGTCGACTTCGTCACCGCCGCCACCCACCAGGACGGCTCGACCGGGCCCGCGATCATCGACCCCGAAGTCGCCGGCCCGTTCCTCTTCGCCGACATCGGCGACGGCTCCTACGACGGGGCGATGATCGAGATCTCGGGCGCCGCGGTCAACGCCGCGAACAAGTGGCCGCGGCCCATCAAGGCCGTCTCGGCCGACGGCAAGCAGATCGACCTCGACCCGACCTACGTGACGGGCGCCGCCGGCGAGTTCGGCGAGCCGCTCTTCGCCCAGGCCGGCGTCACCGCGACGCTGCGGATGGGGGACCTCATCCGCACCCGGGCGATCGACAACATCCGGAGCTCGAACCTCGAGTTCGAGTTCCCCGACCAGCCGGGTGGCTCGTTCCTGATGGTCCGCGGCGGGAAGTGCGGCACCTGGCGGCACTCCTGGGACGGCAAGGGCGACATCATGGAGGAGTACGGCTACACCGCCATGGATTACGACGCCCTGTCGACCACCACGCAGGGCAACGGGACGGTCAACGAGAACGCGGCGGTGACCAACCCCCACATGGTCGCCGGCGAGGACCTGGCGTACCTCGCGATCGGCGTGACGCAGCTCGCCGGCGTCAACGTGACGAGCTTCAGCGTCGAGGGCAACGGCAACGCCCAGGGCATCGACGACGTGTCCGGTCCGAACCGCGGCCGCGCCGGCGTCACCGTCGGCGACGTCGACGTGACGGGGTCGATCAAGGTCTACCACCGGCACGCCCAGATGGCGATCCTCCAGGGCCTCGGCCGCTCGGGCAACCTCTCGCCGCTTGCGTGGAAGATCATCGACCCGCTCGGGAACTTCTACTGGGCGCGGCTGCCGAAGGTGCTGTTCGAGCCGGGCGGTCCGGTCCCGGGCGCCAAGGGCAGCCGCACCGACGGCACCTTCAACTGGCGCTCCCAGCTCGCCTCGGCCGCTCTGCGGACGATGATCTGGCAGCGCTTCGACAAGCCGTAACGACTGGGCCGGGGGCGGTCGGCGCTTGAGGGCGCCGGGTCCGGTCGCCCCTCGGTTCTCCTACCCGGCGCCCGCTCACCCGGAGCCGGGGCGGGTCGGCTGAAAGGTCGACCCGCCCCGGACCCGACTATCGCGAGGAGAACGCGATGACCAGCGACACGACCACCCAGCAGCACGACGGCGCCGGCGAGGCGCCGGAGAACACCCCGGCCAAGCCGGTCTACTTCGACGCGCTCAGGCACGAGCGCGTCCAGAAGCAGAAGAACCGCGGCATCAAGGTCGACTTGGGGCCGCTGTGGAACAACCTGGTGATGGTGATGCGGCCGTTCTCTCACCCGGCCGTCGTCGCCGCCCAGGAGGCCGCCGAGAAGCAGATCCGGATCAACCTCGGCATGAAGGCCGACGACAAGAAGGACCTGCCGACGCTCGATCAGATCGAGGCCAACAAGGTCGCGGTCAGGAAGGCGATCGTCGGCTGCGACTCCGGGGCCATCCTGGCGCTGCCCGAGCAGATCGCCGTCGCCAAGAAGTTCGGCTTTGAGGTCCAGACGACGGCCGACGGAGAGGTCGTCGTCTTCACCGGCCGGGAGGACGAAGAGGCCGTCCGCGAGTTCTTCCGCCCGCTCATCCGCGAGAGCCACGATTTCTTCGGCCGGCTGATCGCCGCGTCGCAGCAGATCCGCGAGATCAAGGACGAGGAGATCGACCCTTTGGGCGATCGCTTCGTGCTTGGTCAGCACGTGGCGCTCGCCTCGGTCGCCTAAGAGGCAAGGACCCTGACCGCTACTGGCACATTCGCCGGCTCGAGAAGCTGCCCGTCGACCCCGCCACGGGGACGCCGGGCGGCCTCGAGGCGTCGGAGGCGCCAGTGGCGGTTCCCGTCGACGGGCTGCTGTGGATTCGCCTCGACGGGCTCCTCGCCGGCGCTCGTCAGGAGGGCGTCGGCCTGCCGGACCCGCTGGCCGTCTTCGCGGTGCTCGACCGGTACCGGGAGGCCGTCGACAACTGGATCGAGGGACTCGGACTGGCGATCACCGACGACCTCGAGCTGACGGACCTCGCCATGCGGCTCTTGAGCGAGCTAGCGGCGGGACGCGGCGAGGCGGACGATCCGCCCAAGCCGACGGACGCGGAGGAGTAGACGACGGTGGCGGGCGGCGGCACCAACTACGATCTCGACCTGGGACTCCACACGGGGAACCTGGAGCGGAATGTCACCCTCGCGACGCGCGCCGTCCGCGAGCTCGGCACGACGTCTGATCGTACCCAGGGCCGCCTCACCGCCACCTCGTCGTCCTCCCAGCGGCTCGCCACCTCCTCGAGCGCCGTCGCCCGGTCGCAGACGGCGGCCGCCACCTCCTCGAACGCCTGGGCGGCCTCCTCCTCCCGGCTCAACGGCGTCCTCGGCTCCCAGCTGCGCCAGCTGGTCGCCGTCGGCGCGGCGTGGCTGTCGATCGCCGGCGTCATCCGCCAGCTGGGCGGCGCGAGCCGCGGCTTCGGCGAGACGGAAACGGCGTTGGTCGGCGTCGCGAAGACGACCGGCATCGTCGGCGCCGAGCTGCGCGGGCTCTACGACGACATCGTGGAGCTGTCGACCGGGCCGGTGCCGGTGCTCACCGGCCAGCTGCTCGAGATTGCGCAGGTCGCCGGACAGCTCGGCGTCCAGGGCTCCTCGAACATCCTCGCCTACGTCGAGACGCTGGGGAAGCTGACCGCCGCCACCGACGTCATCGGCGAGGAGGGGGCCGCGTCCATCACGCGGTTGATGAACGTCCAGGGTGAGGGGCCGCAGAACATCCGCGCCCTGGGATCCGCGCTCGTCGCCCTCGGCAACGACGCGGCCGCCACCGAGAGCCAGATCCTCGACGTCGGCACCGAAGTCGGTCTCGCGACGGCGCAGTTTCGTATCGGCAGCGTGGCGGCGATCGCCTGGGGCACCGCGCTCAAGGAGTCGGGCGTCGAGGCGGAGGCCGGCGGTACCGCCATCGGCCGCGTCTACAGGTCGATCCAGAAGGCGGTCGCCGAGGGCGGCGAGGAGCTCCAGAAGTTTGCCAACGTCGCCGGCGTCTCGGCCGACGAGCTCGCCGCCGCCTGGGAGGGCAACGCGACCGAGGCGGTGCTCCTGTTCTTCAAGGGGCTCTCCGAGTTCGGACAGGACAGCTCGCTGGTGCTCGCCGACCTCGGCCTCGGCAGCGACCGGCTGGCGAAGGTGCTCCCCACCCTGGCGAGTAACTACGACCGGCTCGCCCTGCGCCAGCGCCAGGCCGCCGACGAAGCCCAGCGGATGACGGCGCTCGAGAAGGAAGCGACCGCCGCCTTCGACACCCAGGACTCTGACCTCCAGCGGCTCGCCAACACCTACCGCGCCGTGCGCGACGAGGTCGGCCGCGGGATGTCGCCGGCGCTGCGCCAGCTGACCGAGGACCTGCAGCTCTTCCTCACCGGCAGCGAGGAGTCGGCGGTGGCGCTCGGTCAGGACCTCGGCGGCGCTTTGGAGACGGTCGGCGAGCTGCTGATCTTCTTCTTGCACAACCTCGACGTGGCGATCGCCGGCCTCCAGGCGTTCGCCCTCGTCAAGGTGGCCGTGATGCTTGCCGGCTTCGTCGGTTGGCTGGGCCGCGCCACCGTCGCGCTCGGCGCCTACACGACCGCGACGGCGACGGCCACCGGCGCGACGCTTTTCTTCAACGCCGCGACGACCCGCGTCTCGCCGATCCTCGACCAGTACGGCAAGAACATCATCGTCGCTCAGAAGGGCACGTCCTCCTTCCTCTCGACGGCGATCCGGCCGACGACGGTCGGCCTCGGCGCGCTGCTCGGCGTCCTCCTGTTGCTCAACGAGCGGGTGACGGACTTCGGCGACCGGATGGAGCGGGAGACCCGCCGGATCGCCGGTGCGATGAACGACTTCTCCCGCCAGCTCGACGACGTCCGGAAGCGCTCGCGCGACCTGGTCAGCCAGGCGGCGCTCGACGCCGAGGTCGCCAAGGAGCTGCTCGCCGCCGGCATCAAGGACCCCGCCGGCGAGGCGGCGCTGCGGGTCCGCCAGCGGGTCGAGGCGGACTTCCAGCGCCAGCGGGTCGACGCGCTCGGGGAGTACGGGGGCGCGCTCGACGCGGCGCGCGAAAAGCTCGTCGCCGAGCGGGCCGAGCTCGAGCGGCTGATCAACGTGCAACGGGCAATGGAGTCCACGATCGGCCGCCGCGGCGGCGCGACCTCGGTCCTCGGCGGTATCCCTGCCGCGCCGGACCCTCAAGTCGAAAGCGGGCTCGGCAGGGTGAGGGAGCGGATCGCCGAGGTCCAGTCGGCCGCCAACATGTCCGAGGTCCAGGTGCGGGCCCTGGAGCGCGCCATCGACGACCTC
>DNGH01000067.1 GCA_003486285.1 Actinomycetota bacterium | reverse complement strand
GACTGGGGACTGGTGACTGGTGACTGGTGACTGGTGACTGGTGACTCGCTCACTGGCCGGCATCTAGCCGGCCAGTGAGCGTTGGGCCATCCCGTTCAGCAGTTCCAGGATCACCCGATTGGCGAGCAGGGCGGTGATGTTGGCCGGGTCGTAGACCGGCGCCACCTCGACGACGTCGGCGCCGACTATCTGGAGGTCCCGTCCGAGGCGGCGGATGGTGTCGAGGAGCTCGCGGGCGGTGAGTCCGCCGGGCTCCGGGGTCCCGGTGCCGGGGGCGGCGGCGGGGTCGACGACGTCGATGTCGACCGAGATGAATACCCCGCGGGCGCCCGTCGCGGCGTGGCGCACCGCATCGTCGACCACCGCAGCGAGGCCGCGCTCGACGATCTCGCCCATGAAGAACGAGCGCATCCCCTGCTGGCGCATCCAGGCGACGGTCTCCGGCTCCGGCCAGTAGCCGCGCAATCCGATCTGGACGAAGCGATCGCCGGGGACCGCTCCCGACTCGATGAGGCGGCGCATCGGGGTGCCGTGGCCGTGGAGCATCCCGTAATGGCTGGCACCGGTGTCGGCGTGGGCATCGAAGTGGATCAGGGCGATTTCGCCATGCCCGTAGACGTCGGCCACGCCCCCGGCATCGGGGAAGGTGATGGTGTGGTCGCCGCCGATGACCAGCGGCACCGCGCCCGTGGCGGCCACCGCGGACACGACGCGGCGGATGCGGTCGATGCCGTCCTCGATGTAGCCCGGGACCACTGCGACGTCGCCGATGTCGACGACCCCGAGCACCTCGAGCGGGTCGATCCCCGTGTCGAGGTGGGGGCGGCGGCCGTCGGGCTCCAGGTAGTCGGCATCGCGCACCGCCGCGGGACCGAAGCGGGCCCCGGGGCGATAAGTGGTTCCCCAGTCGAAGGGCGCCCCCAGTATGACCACGCCGGCGTCGCCGATGGTCTCCAGGGTTCGCATCGGGACACCGACGAAGGTGTTGCGTGCCGAGAAGGAGAGCGTGCCGAAGCCGGTCATGGGCTCAGGCTATCGCACGACCCCGTACCGGAAGCGACCAAGATGGCCCCGACGCAGCGGGAGGATCCCGGTGGACATCGCGGTGAACCTGGTCGAGAGCTACCTGCGATTCAACGGGTACCTCACCCTGAGCGAATTCGAAGTCCAGGCGCGCAACGAGCACGGGGTCTTCGAGTCGGTCACCGACGTCGACATCATGGCGATCCGGTTTCCCGGCGACGTGGTGGTCGGCGGTCCCGGCGGCGGCATCGAGGCGCGGATGCTGGTCATCGAGGATCCGGCGCTGCGCCTCGAGCCCGGCCAGATCGATGTGATCGTCGGTGAGGTCAAGCAGGGTCCCGCCGAGTTCAATCCGGGAATCCGGCGCCACGTCGTCCTGCACTCGGTGCTGCAGCGGGTGCAGTGGCTGTTCGCCCGGGAGTTGGCCGAGGTGGTGGCGGACCTGGCCCGTGACGACCTCTGCATGGTGCCCGGACGCGACGGAGGGTTGATCCGGGTTCGTCTGGTCGCCTTTGGGCGCTCGGACGCCCATCAGCTCCATGCCATCGGCCATGGACACATCATCAAGGCGATGCTGGGATTCCTGTCGGGGCTCGACGATGCGTTTCGTCCGGTCCAGCTGCGCGAACCGGCACCGGCGCTGCTCGCCCTGCTGGTGAAGATGGGATACGACGTGGTGCCGCGCCCCGAGGGTGGGACTAGTCCAGACCCCACAGGCTGAGGCCGGAAGCCTCGTCGAGAGTGCGCACCGGGGCCTCGCCGCTCAACTCCTCGAGCCGCACCTCCAGGGAGAAGACGGTGCACCCCTGGTTGATGTGGCCCCCCACGGCCCGGCCCGCGGCATCCCCCAGGGCGGCATGGGTGTGCACGAAGGGAGCCCCATCCTTCAGGGAGACGTTGCCGACCCCCGAGAGCACCTCCAGGTGCTCGTCGATGGTGAAGTCGCGGTAGGCCATCTCGACCTGGTCGTAGTAGCGGAGGGCGGCCCGACTCACCGCACCCAGGTAGGTGAACCAGGCGGCCTGGATTCGCTCGCTCGTGGCGTAGGCGGTGATCGCATCGACGAGGTCCTCGCCCTGTTCCAGGCGCAGCAGGTGGATCGGCCCCGGCTCGAAGCGGCGGGCCCGGGTCATCGCGCCGCCGCCACCAGGGCGCGGGCACGCCCGGGGTCCACGGGTGCGGTGGTGACCCCATCGACCTTCACTGCGGTCCCCACGATCAACCCGTCGCACACCGCGAGCAGTTCCGCCGCAGACTCCGCAGCCGCACCCGAACCGACGTAGAGCGGCGCCCCGGGGGCCGCGGCCCGGACGCGCTGCAGGTGGGAGCGGTCGACGGCGCGGCCCGTCCCGGGGCCGCTCACCACGATGGCATCGGCCCCGGCCCGCTCCCACAGGTCCGCGGCCGCCTGTTCGAGGCTCAGTCCCGGGGGCGGCGTGGCGTGTTTCACGAAGACGTCGGCGAACACCGCCACCTCCGGAGCGACCGCGGCTCGCAGGCGGGCGACCTCGGCAGCCTTCCCGGCGATGACCCCTTGGTCGGTGGACATCACGCCGGAGAGCACGTTGACCCGGATGAACGTCGCACCCGAGGCGGCGGCCACGGCGAGCGCCCCGAGGGCATCGTTGCGCAGGACGTTGACCCCGGTCGGGACTCCGAGTGCGGTCACCGCCGTCACCACCCGGGTCATCGCGGCGATGGTGGCCTTGGGCACATCATCGGCAAAGAAGGGAGCGTCGCCGAAGTTCTCCACCATCAGGCCGTCGAAGCCGGCGTCGAGGAGGATGCGGGCGTCGGCGACGGCGCCGGCGACGACGGCATCGAGGTCGCCGCGGTAGCGGGGTGCCCCCGGGAGTGGCCCGAGGTGGACCATTCCGATGAGGCGCAATGTCATCGGTAGATGCCGGCCACTTCGAGCGCCAGTTCGGCGACATCCCCGGTTGCGGTCAACTCGCCGGCGTCGCCGGTGTGCTGGACGACGAGACGGCACCAGTCGCCGGCCGGGCCCCGGATCACGTTCTCGGCATCCTCGTCGCCAAAGACCCATCGGGCGTAGGCGGGTCCTCCGAGCTCGACCCGGAGGTCCTCGTAGTCCTCACCGGCGGCGTCGAAGGCATGGGGGAGCGTGGCCCATCCCAACCAGGAGATGTGACGCAGCCTGGGGGTGTCCACGATCTCCTTGTTCAGGCTGGTGAGGATTTTCAGGCCGTGCGCCCAGGTGTCGGCGAGGCGGATCGTGGCGAACGTCCTCGCCTGGATCTTGCCGTCGAGCCAGCGCACCTTCTGTCCGGGCTTCATCCGGCTGAGGGCATCGACCACGTCGGCCCGAGCGAACCGCCACCACTCGATGATCTCCTGGGGACGCTTGCCCTTGGCCTCGGCGATCCCCGCCTTCTCGAAGGTGGTGAGGTCGCCATAGTCGGCGAGGAGGTCGTCGATCGAAACCTTTTTCGTCACCAGCCGGGCGGAGTGCTGTTCGCCCCAGGCGAGGATGGCGATCGTGTCCTGGACGGTCACGCCGCCCGTTTCCACGCGCTGACGCCAATCCCGGTCCGGCGCCCGCTGGAGGGATTGGTCGAGCCCTTGTTGCTCGGCGACGAGGTCAGCCAGGATCTCGCGCATGGGAAGCGGAGTTTACTAGCCCCCGGTGACGGTCCCTCCGGGGTCGATCTCGTTGATCCGATCGATCAGGAGCCGCAGCCGTCCGTGGTTGCGGCGGTCGAAGCGGAGCCGGATGCGCCCCAGTTCCAGGCTGTCGGCGTCGGAGCGCTCGGCGTCGGTCGGTGGGATCGAATCGATGGTGCCCGAGGCCAGGATGTCCCCGAACTCGTCGTTGAGCCGGGCGAGCATTTCCGGGCCGGGGGCCCTGAGCATCCGCAGGATCAGGTCGTCGCCGACGTAGCGCTGGGACTGGTAGTTGCGATAGAAGGTGCAGATCTCGGCGGCGGCGGCCTCGACGTCGGTGACGAACTTCAACAGGTTGAGGTCGTCTTTCTGGATCATCCCCTGGCCGACCAGGGTCGAGCTCACGAACTCGATCCAGCCCTCCCAGTAGCCGGTGCCGGGAGCCTCGATCAGCACGATGGGATGGATCGGCGACTTCCCGGTCTGGGTCAGGGTGAGCACCTCGAAGGTCTCGTCGAGGGTGCCGAAGCCGCCGGGCATGA
>DNGH01000196.1 GCA_003486285.1 Actinomycetota bacterium | reverse complement strand
TGGTCGAGCCTGCGGCGACGCTTCGGGAGGAGTTGAGAGTCGAGAGTCGAAAGCTCATGGCTCAGAGGTAAAGGCTCCAACTCTGAACTCTGAACTCTGAACTCTGAACTCTGAACTCTGAACTCTGAACCAGCATCACTCCGACGGAGGCGGAGTCTGCTGAGTGGCCCAGGGGTGCACCCACGAGGAGTCGTACACCCCAACCCTGGCGCCACAGGTCCAGTGCCCCCACGGGTTCGGTCCCTTGCCCCAGGCCGTGTAGCCGTAGCCGGAGGTCTCGTAGCGGTCCCAGTTGAACTCGGGCCACACCGCCGGGCTCACCGCTCCCCCGCCGCGGTTTCCCAGGAGCACCTCGCGCGACTCCCAGACGAGGAGGGCGGCGATGGTGGTGTTCCAGCGGGGATCCCAGATGCTGGCGTCGGCGGGGATGTTGGACTTGTCGGCGTGGTAGGCGCGGACCCGGTTGACGCGGCTCTGCCAGTAGTAGGGCAGGTTCTGGAACAACCCGGCGGCCCCCGAGCGGCGATTCTCGGCGTACGGCACCCCACTGCTCTCGCAGGACATCACCCGGATGGCGTTGTCCACCTGGCCCGACACGCAGAACTCGACGCCATTGCGCGTCGCGCACTTGGTCTGGTCGAGTCCCCAGTCCGCGAACACGTCGGTGACGACGGATCTCCACTGTTCTGCGCCGCGGCGGGGGTCGTAGCCGTAGTCGGGTCGGGTGGTCGTGGTCGTGGTCCCGACCACCGTGGTCGAGGTGGTGGTCGAAAGCTGCGCGGCCAGTTCCGCCTCCTGGCGGCGCAACTCGGCCTCCTCGGCGGCGATTCGCGCTGCCTCCTGGGTGTTCCATGCGGTTCGGACCGCGGTCAATTGGTCCCGGGCCGCCTCGAGCGCGGCGATCCGCTCGGTCTCCAGTGCCACCAGGTCGGCGATCCGGGCCTCGTCCGCGAGACGCTGCTGCTCGGCCGAGGCGCGCAGCGTGTCGATCTCGCCGGCCGACAACTCGAACCGATTCAGCGACGACTGGTCGCTCTCGGTCACGGCGGCCAGATAGGCGACCCGGGTGGAGAACGTGGTCACGTCCTCGACCACGACGCTCATGACGCGGCCACCCGCCGCCATGTACATGGTGGCGATCCGCGCCTTCAGCGCGGACTGCCGGTTGGCGGCTGTGGCCGACTCCTCCCGGCGCCGCTGCTCCAGGCGCTCCAGGGTGCTCACCATGCGGGCCCGGCTGTCCTCGGCCGCAGCGAGATCGTGGCGCACCTCGGCGAGGCTCTGCTCGGCCTCCTCCACCGCCGCCTCAGCAGCGGCCAGGTCCGACCGGGTCACCGCCCCGGCGGCCACTGCACGACCGACGAGCACGGTGCTCGACAGGGCCAGGGCGACGAGGCAGGCGAGGACGCGGCGCGACCCCGCCGGCGCACCGGGGTTCATTGGGGGAATTCTACGAACATCACGGGGGTGTGACCGCCAGCCATGAGCCGTGAACCCTGAGCGGTGAGAGTCGCCATAAGCTGGCGGCTCTACGCTCGAGGTAATGCCCGACTGCACCTTCTGCTCCATCATTGCCGGGGAGCTTCCGGCAGCAATCGTCGGGGAGACCCCCGAGGTGATCGCCTTCCTCGACCACTCTCCCGTGTTCCCCGGGCACACCCTGGTGGTTCCCCGCCATCACCTGGTGACCGTCGAGGATCTCCCCGCCGGGCTCCATGGGCCATTCTTCAAAGCGGTGTCCCGGGTGGCCCAGGCGGTGCGCCGCGGCACCGGCGCCCAGGGAACGTTGGTGCTGCTGAACAACGTCGTCAG
The DNA here is from genome assembly GCA_003486285.1 of Actinomycetota bacterium. GTDB lineage: Bacteria > Actinomycetota > Acidimicrobiia > Spongiisociales > UBA11373 > UBA11373. The sequence continues at coordinate 2,723 of DNGH01000196.1, read as the reverse complement.
TCAATCGGTGCCCCACCTTCACGCCCACGTGATCCCCCGCACCAAGGGCGATGGCTTGCGCGGCTTCTTGTGGCCACGACAGCGCTATGCCGACGAGACGGCACGCCAGGCGGTGCGTCGTGAGATTGCGAGAGAGTTCTCACAGGGTGACGCCTCGTAGGCAAGAGCTCACGGCTCACGGCTGACGGCTCACGACTCGTCTTCGCTGGGCCAACCCGACCAGGGCCACCCCGGCGAGGATCACCGGAAGACCGGCATAGGCCCACCCGCCGATCACCTCGTCTCCGAGGGTGATCCCGAGCAGCACCGCCACCACGGGGTTGACATAGGCATACGACGTGGCCACGGCAGCCCTGGTGTGGGCGAGCAGATAGGCGTATGCGGTGTAGGCGACGATCGAACCGAAGATGGCGAGATAGAGCAGCGCCAGCGTCGCCTTGAGCCCGGGGGTGCCGGTGATCGTCTCGCCGCGCGCCAGTCCCACGATGGTCAGCGAGAGGCCGCCGCCGAGCATCTGAGCCGCCGATCCCACCAAACCCTTGGGATGACGCAGCCGGACCGTGACCGCCGATCCGAAGGCCCACAGGATTGGAGACAGCACCATCAACACCGTCCCGGTGGGTGAGGCCTGGAAGTCGCCCTCCTGACTGAGCAGGGCCACACCGCTCAGGCCGACGACGAGGCCCACCCATTCCAGCCGGCTCGGCCACCGCCCGAACAGGCCGCTCCACAGGGCCGCCCACAGCGGCATGACCGCCACTGCCGAGGCGACCAGGCCCGAGCCCACGCCGTTGTCTTCGGCGATGGTCACGAACCCCAGGCCCCCGATGAAGAGGATCGTTCCGGTGAGGGCCGTGTTGCGCCACTCCAACCGGGTGGGGGCAGGCCCACCACGCTTGCGGGCGATCGGGTACAGCAGGGCCCCGGCGAGTAGCAGTCGAATCCCATTCATCAGCAGCGGGGGGAAGCCCTCGAGGCCGTAACGCAGGGCCAGATAGGTGGAACCCCACACCAGGTAGACGATCGCCAGGGAGACGGCGACCAACGAGCGGCTCTCGCCGGGGGGGCTGGGTTCGGGGCGGTGCATCGGGTTCCGGTCTGGGACGGGGGGGCATTCTGGCACTGCGCGGGATGGGGGCCACCACGCCCTAAAGGCAACACTATTAGTAGCCGAATGAACACATATGGTGTTCAAGAGGGTCACGATTCTCGCCCTGGTCACCGGACTGGTCCTGCTGGCCGCTCCCCTCGCCCCGGCCGGCGCCGTCCAGGTTCCCACGCCGCAACTCACCATCACCGGCGAACCCACCGCCGCGGAGACTGCCGAGATCCTCACCCAGTGGGATCGTCTCCTTGCCGCCTTCCCCACCACCCGCACCTGCCTCACCCCGCTCACGGTCGAGGTCGTGGCCAGCGCCGAGGCCGCCTGGGGTGGCGGGATCCAGGGCATCGCCGCCTTCTACCGGCGCTCGCTGGCGACGATCTTCATCGAGCACGGCAAGGTCCGGGCCGAGCACCTCATCCACGAGTTCGCCCACCATCTGGACTTCTCCTGCGGATTCGGGTCGGGGCCGCTCGGCGTCGCCTTCCTCGAGGTCCAGGGGTTCCCGGCGGATCACGCCTGGGCGACCGGTGCCGGGTGGCGCAGCGTCCCCGCCGAGCACTTCGCCGAGGCGGTCGTGGGGTTCCTTGGCATCGACTCCGTCGACCTGCCCATCACCACCGCAGCCTTCACCACGGTGGCTCGCTTCGCCGCCTACGGGGCGGCCGCGGCGATTCCTCCGCAGCCGAACGGCGCCACGCTGCGCAATACCGCGTTCTGAACCGCGCTCGAGGGCTCCATAACCCCGGAGCCCGGTAAGGTGCCGCCCTAATGGTTCGTCGGAGTCTCATCGTCACGCTCGCCGCCGCCCTGATCGGCACCCCGATCGCATCCCAGGCCACCACTGCGGACACCTCCGCCACCGAGCAGTGGCTGATCTACGAGTTGAACCGCGCCCGGTGGAACCCGTGGGGATACGCCGAGGACCACGGTGTCGTCCCGGCGCAGACCGACGGCCCCCTGCTCCCCAGGCCGCCCCTGGCGGTCAACACCGACCTCGCCCAGAGCAGCGGCTACAAGGCGCAGCAAACGGTCGACTACCCGAACCTGTTCAACGCAGTGACGCACTGCACGACCGCTCCCGGTCCCAAGCCGTGCCCCGATGGCTTGGCGCGCTACTTCGGTTATCCCCTCCCCGGCACCAACGACGCGGTGAACACGATCGAGAGCTACTGGTCATCCAACGGACTCGGCGCCACTCCCCCCGATGTCGCGGGATTCCTGGCCTCGCCACAGCACATCGACGTGATGTTCAAGTGGGAGGATCGTCGGGAGGTGGGAGTGGGATGGGCCGACGGTTGCGCCGTGACCCCCAGCGTCTGCGCCGACAAGGGGGGCATGTCGTACCTCTTCATCCATCTCGGGTACCGCTCCGCACCCCAGCTCTTCATCACCGGGGTGGTCTTCACCGACAGCAACGGCAACGGCATCATGGATCTCGGCGAGGGCAAGAGCGGGGTTACCGTCACCGCCGGGGGCAGCTCCGATGTAAGCGGGCTGGGCGGCGGGTATGCCATTCCCGTGTCCCCCGGCTCCTACACCGTCACCGCAGCCGGATCGGGGTTCGCCTTCCAGAGCGCCGCGGCAACGGTCGGGGCCTACAACGTCGGAGTCGATTTCA
>DNGH01000066.1:6611-6752 GCA_003486285.1 Actinomycetota bacterium | reverse complement strand
CGCCCCGACGCTGCGCCGCGACCCGGCAGGCCTCGCCGGGTTCGCCGCGATGCACCGGACCGCCCCGGGCGCCAAGGGTGGTTTCATGACGGCGGAGATGGAGCGGTTCTTCGGCTCTCTGGTGGACGAGGCGGGCGCCGT
>DNGH01000066.1:0-6509 GCA_003486285.1 Actinomycetota bacterium | reverse complement strand
TGGTGGACGAGGCGGGCGCCGTGATCGATGTCCTGTGCGACGGCGACGGCGCCCCGGTCGGCGCCGCCTTCGGGTTCGAGGACGCCGACACGTACTACCTGTACAACTCGGCGTTCCATCAGGAGCGCAGCGAGCTGTCGCCCGGGATCGTCCTGGTGACCGCACTCATCGACGCCGCCATCGCCGGCGGCAAGCGCCGCTTCGACTTCCTCAAGGGAGGCGAGGACTACAAGGCTCGGCTCGGCGCAGTGCCCCGCCCGCTGTTCGCCCTCGAGGGGGCGCTGTGATCCGCCGCGTCGCCTTCCTCAGCATCCATTCCTCGCCGTTGGCGCTTCCCGGGACCGGAGACGCCGGGGGAATGAACGTCTACGTCGACTCCCTGGCGCGCACCCTGGCGCGACGGGGCATCGGGGTGGATGTGTTCACCCACCGGGCGGACGACGACACTCCGCCCGAGACCGAGGTGGTCCCGGGCTACTGCGTGGTCCAGGTGGAGGCGAGCGGATCGGACCGGGCCGATCTGGTGGCGTCGTATGCGGAGGGTGTCGCCAAGTGGATCGTCGATCACGAGGTCACTCCCGATGTGCTCCACAGCCACTATTGGCTCTCGGGCTGGGCGGGGGTCCTGCTCCAGGACGAGCTGGCGGTGCCGCTGGCGATCTCGTTCCACACCCTGGGACGGGTCAAGGAGGCCACCCGCTCACCGGGAGAGCCGCGTGAGTCATTGGTCCGCATCGCCGCCGAGACCGAGGTGGTGGCCCGCGCCGGGTGCGTCGTCGCCTCGACCCCGGCCGAGGCGGCGGATCTGATCGAGCACTATCAGGCCAATCCGGAGCGGATCTGTGTGTCGCCCCCCGGGGTGGATCACACCGTCTTCAGTCCGGGAGACAAGGCCAAGGCGCGCCGCCGACTGAAACTCGAGCCGGGGCCACTCGTGGCCTTCGTGGGCCGCATCCAGCCCCTCAAGGGGATCGACGTCGCCATCGAGGCCGTGGCCGGCCTCGATGGGGTTCGTCTGCTCGTCGTCGGTGGTCCGAGCGGGGTGATGGGTGAGTCCGAGATGGGTCGTCTCCAGGCGATGGCTGCGGCGCTGGCGCCGGGACGGGTGGTCTTCCTCCCGCCGCGGCCCCACTCCGACATCGCCTGCGTCTATCGCGCCGCCGACGTCGTGATCGTGCCGTCGCGCTCGGAGTCGTTCGGGCTGGTGGCGGTCGAGGCTCAGGCCTGCGGCACTCCTGTCGTCGCCTCGCACGTCGGCGGCCTCGCCTACGCGGTGGAGGACGGGCAGTCCGGGTATCTGATCGCGGGCCACGACCCCGCCGACTACGCCGGCGCCCTGGCGGCGATCCTCGATGATCCGGCGAACGCCGTCCGGCTCGCCGCAGGTGCGGCGGAGCACGCGGCGCGCTTCTCCTGGGACGCCACCGCGGACCGGCTCATCGAGCTCTACCAGGGCCTCGTCGAGTAGCCGAGCGTCGCGAAAAAGATGCCTGGCGCGGCCTTGTCGACAGGCGATGTGCACAACCGCCTGTGGATTGCTGGGGACATGTGGGTAACCGGGACCCGGGCGCAGCGCGATCGTGGAGTCGGCTCATCGAGGCGCAAGTGCGCGGCCCGGAGCGCGAAATCCGGCTCTCGTCGAGGGGCTTGACCGGGGCGATTACCCCCCGTAGGTTCGGCTCTGCAAGGCCCAAGGTGCCGATGCGACCACCACCTCGTTCGGGGAAGTGCGGGGCAGGGTCGTAAAGGTTCCTTGGGCCTTGCCCCGTTGCGCGCCTATACCGCGAGTGATGGCGATTCGGGTAACCGGTAACCGGTAACCGGCGACGGGCGACGAGCGACGTCTTGCGGTAGCGGGTAGCGGGAAGCGGGTATTGCGGTCGGCCGCCGCCGGTGCTGTTACCTAGGACCCTGGCGGCCCTAGGCCGCCTCCTGATACCCCATCGGTGTCACCCGGAGGTGCACCACGCAGCCATCCATCGATCGCGGACCCACCGACCACCCTCTCCTCGAGGAGACCATCGGCGCCAATCTGGAGAGGACCGTTGAGCGGTTCGGAGCCCGCGAGGCGCTGGTGGTGTGCCACCAGCGGCGCCGCTTCACCTACGACGAGTTCAACGCCGCGGTCGACCTGATGGCCCGGGGTCTGATGCGGCGCGGCATCGCGGTGGGAGATCGTGTCGGGATCTGGTCCCCGAACTGCGCCGAGTGGGTCCTCGTGCAGTACGCGACGGCGAAGGTCGGAGTGATCCTGGTGAACCTCAACCCGGCGTATCGCACCTCCGAGGTGGAGTACGCCCTCACCCAATCGCAGTGCCGGCTTCTGGTGGCCGCCCCCACCTTCAAGACCTCCGACTACCGGGCGATGGTGGCCCAGGTGGCGCCACTGGTGCCGACGCTCGAGGAGAGCATCTTCTTCGAGAGCCCCGAATTCGACGGACTCTCCGACCCCGGTGCGGTGACGGCGGCCGATCTCGCCGCCCGGGGACGCCGCCTGGATCCGTTCCAACCGATCAACATCCAGTACACCTCGGGCACGACGGGGTTTCCCAAGGGTGCCACCCTCACGCATCACAACATCCTCAACAACGGGTTCTTCGTCGGGGAGTTGTGCCGCTACACCGAGGCAGACCGGGTGTGCATTCCGGTGCCCTTCTATCACTGCTTCGGGATGGTGATGGGCAACCTGGCCTGCACGAGTCACGGCGCCACGATGGTGATCCCGGGCCCGGCGTTCGAAGCGCAGGCTGTGCTGACCGCGATCGCCGCGGAGCGGTGCACCAGCCTCTACGGAGTTCCCACGATGTTCATCGCCGAACTCGAGGCCCTCGACGCCGCTGCGGTGGATCTGGGGAGCCTCCGCACCGGGATCATGGCCGGGGCGCCGTGCCCGGTGGAGACGATGAAGCGGGTCATCTCGGACATGCACATGACCGAGGTGACCATCTGTTACGGGATGACCGAGACCTCGCCGGTGTCCACCCAGACCACCTTCGACGACGACCTGGAGCACCGGGTTCGCTCGGTGGGCCGGACTCACCCCCATGTCGAGGTGAAGATCGTCGATCCCGAAACCGGCGAGATCGTGTCCCGCGGCGTGTCGGGTGAGGTGTGCACCCGGGGCTACTCGGTCATGCAGGGCTACTGGAACGACCCGCAACGCACCGCGGAGAGCATCGATGCCGACGGCTGGATGCACACCGGCGACAGCGGCACGATGGACGCGGACGGCTACGTGGCGATCGTGGGAAGGATCAAGGACATGATCATCCGCGGTGGTGAGAACGTCTATCCCCGCGAGATCGAGGAGTACCTGATCACCCATCCCGAGGTGGTCGATGCTCAGGTGATCGGAGTCCCCGATGCCAGGTTCGGTGAGACCGTCATGGCCTGGGTCATCCTTCGCACCGGATCCCGGATGACCGAGGAGGAACTCCAGCAGTACTGCCGGGGACGCATCGCCCACTACAAGGTTCCCGCCAGGATCGCCTTTGTCGAGGAATTTCCGATGACGGTCACGGGCAAGGTGCAGAAGTTCAAACTCCGTGAAATGGCCCAGGAAGAAGGTCTCAGGTCTCAGGTAACAGATGACCGTGATGCTGGTTGAGGGGCACGTCCGGCTGACACCTGACACCTGATGCCTGACACCTTCTTCACAGGCCAAACATCACCTCGCCCAGCCGCACCCGGTGGACGTCGAGGGTGTTCAGGTCGAGGCGGAGGGAGCCGAGGCGCAGGCCGCGCATGCCGTCACCCTGATTGGTGACGACCCGCAGGACGCCGGCCTCGTGTTCCAGGACTCCGAGGCCAAGGCAGGCACCGCTCCCGTCCTGGAGCCCGACCAATACTCCGTGGAGGCGGGCCAGGTCGAGCCCTGCGGGGAGGGTGGGGGCGAACACCGTGTCGCGCACCCGCCAGCGCTGCAGCGGCTCGGCAAATGCCGCGGCGAATGCCTTGGCGCGGTGGGCACGGCGCACCTCGGGATCGACCAGCCGCACCTCGGGATCGACTTCTGCGGTCTCGACGTCGACGGAGAAGAACCGGCGGAACATCCCCACCAGTGGCTCGAGTTCGGCTCCGCGCTGCAGACCGATGACCACATCCGGGCGACACAGCTCCATCTTGTGGTACTTCAGGGTCTGGCCGCCGACGCCTGAGATCGAGCCGGTGGTGTCGACGACGACGAGGTCCGCGGCGCCGCGGGCGGCATCGACCAACGCCGTCGTGGCGACCACCTGCTGCAGGATCACACTGTCGGGGGCGATGGCGCCGACGAAGTGGAGCTCATCGGCCTGACCGAGGTGCGACAGGTCACGCTGGTCGCGGACGTACTTCAGCCCGACGCAGGTGGGCGGCCCGACGGTGGTCTGGTCGATGTCGGCGTCGATGTACGCCGCGGTCTTGCCCGCGGCGACGACGGCGGCGAGCAGGTCCCGGGCCAGGGTCGACTTTCCGGTGTCGGGGCCGCCGACCAGCATGATCACGCCGCGTCGCCGGGCGAGGTCGTCAAGGAGCGCGCCGTGATGACCGTCTGACATCGCTTCCTCAGGCTGGGGCGGCCCATGGTACCGGTGGGGTCGGGTTGGGACGGGCCGGTATCCTCGGCCGGCGATGCCTTCCCTGCCCATCTCCTTTCTCAGTGATTTCGGCCACACCGACGAGTTCGTCGGCGTGGTGCACGGCGTCATCGAGCGCATCGCTCCCGGCACCCGCGTGATCGACGTGACCCATGGGGTCCGCCGCGGCGACATCCGGGCCGGTGCCCTGGCCCTGCTGCGGGCGGTGCAGTACCTGCCGATCGGGGTGGTACTGGCGGTGGTGGATCCGGGGGTCGGCACCGGGCGGCGGGCGATTGCCGCCGCCACGGGGCGGGGGTTCTTCGTAGGCCCCGACAATGGCCTGCTGGCACCGGCGGTGGCGATGACCGGAGGGGCGGAGCGCGTCGTCTCCCTGGAGGCACCGGCCTTTCGCCTTCCCGGGGCCGGCTCGACCTTCGACGGCCGCGACGTGTTTGCTCCTGCGGCCGCGGTGCTCGCCGCGGGTGAGGCCGGCCTCGACGATCTCGGGCCGGAGGTGGATCCCGGGTCGGTGATGCCCCTCCTCTTGCCGCTGGTGGAGAGTGCTGGGGGGAAGGTGTCGGGCGAGGTGTGGTGGATCGACGCCTACGGGAACGCCCAGACCAACGTCTCGCCGGCCGACCTCGAGTCCGCCGGGATGCGGTCCGGGTCGACCGTCCTCCTCCGGGTGGGGGCCGTCGAGCACGAGGTGATGTGGGCGTCCGGCTACGGAGCAGGGACCGACCCGGTGGTGCATTGCGATTCGCACGGTCTCATGGCGATCGCGGTTCCCGGGGGAAGAGCCGATGAAACGTTGCACCTCCACGAGGGTCTCTCGGTGGGGTTCAGGTCACCCCGTTGAGGCGCACCACGAAGATGACACCGGCGACCAGCAGCAGGGCGAGGAGCAGCAGGATGGCGATGGTGGTTCCGGGGCGCATCGGAGTGACGGTACCGCAGTGAGCGACCTGCTCTTCCTCACCCGCCGCAGCTGCTCGTTGTGCGCCGAGGCGCACCCCATCGTCGAGGATGTCGCCAGGCGGCGCCGGCACACCATCGAGACGATCGACGTCGACGATGCCGGCCTCGCCGACCGTTTCGGCGATCGGGTCCCCGTCGTGCTGCGGGATGGTGTCGAGGTGCTGGCGGGGCGTTTCGATGCGGCCGAGGTGCGCCGCGCCCTGCGCTGATTTCGGCCTCCCCACCCCTGCCTATATTGCCGCGATGGTCAGACGGCCCGTGCCCCGGGTCACCGTGCAGCGACTTCCCGTGTACCTCAGGTGCCTGGAGAGCCTTCCTGCGGGCCAACAGCGGGTCTCATCCGACGAACTCGCCGAACTGGCTGGGGTGCTCGGCGCCAAGATCCGTAAGGACCTCTCCTATCTCGGCACCCACGGCACTCGCGGGGTCGGCTACGACGTGGAGCACCTCAAGCACGAGATCCGCATCGAACTCGGCCTCACCCGGGATTGGGCCGTGGTGATCGTCGGCATCGGGAACCTGGGCCGTGCCCTGGCCAACTACGGCGGATTCGGGGAGCGCCGCTTCCGGGTGGTCGGCATCTTCGACAGCGATCCGCTCAAGGTCGGGAGGCGCGTCGATGGGCTGACCGTCGAACCGATGGAGCTTCTGGCCCGCGCCGTCACCGAGCGCAACGCCTCGATCGGGATCGTCGCCACTCCGGCGCACGCCGCCCAGGAGGTGGCCGACGCTCTGGCCGCTGCCGGGGTGCGGTCCATCCTCAACTTCGCTCCCGTGGTCATCAAGCCCCCGGAGGGGGTCGAGGTCCGCCGGGTCGATCTGTCGACCGAGCTGCAGGTGCTGACGTTCTACCTGGCCAGGAGCTGAAGGTATCAGGTGTCAGGTCTCAGGTGTCAGCCAGATAATCCGGAGCCGGAGTCTGACTCCGGACCTGTTACCTGATACCTGACACCTGACCTGATACCTGATACC
>DNGH01000198.1 GCA_003486285.1 Actinomycetota bacterium | reverse complement strand
CTGGGTCTCGCCGGTGGACCCGACGAACGCCCCGCGCACCACCGTTCCCTCCGCCCCCTGGCGCACCAGTGCCGCATCCGGAGACCGGCGGAACGACGTCAGCGAGGCCAGATAGCCGACCGCCTCGAGGAGTGAGGTCTTGCCCGACCCATTGTCTCCCACGAAGACGTTGACCCCGCCCTCCGGAACGACGCGCAGCGATGCATGACAGCGGAAGTCGCTGAGTTCGATCCAGGCGAGGCGCATCGCCTCTCCTAGAGGCGCACCGGCATCAGCAGGTAGAGGAAGTCCCCACCTTCGGCACCGCGCAGCACCCCGGGCTTGAGCGGATCGAGCACGTCGAGGACGATGGTGTCCTCGCCCACGGCGGTCACTCCGTCGTTGAGGTACCTGCTGTTGAAGGCGATGGTCATCTCCTCGCCGCGGTACTCGGACTCCACGTGCTCGGTCTCGCCGCCGACGTCCTGACGGGTGACGCTGAGTTCGATGCCGCCCTTCTGCAGCGTGATGCGGATCGGGATGTGGTCCTCCGCCACCAGCGAGGCCCGGTCGATCGCCTCGAGCAGCGCCTGGCGGGCGATGGTGAGGCGATTCGGATACGAAGCCGGGATCAGCTGACGGTAGTTGGGGAAGCTGCCCTCGATGAGCCGGGCGGTGAGCACCCCACGGTCCGAGGCGAACGCCGCCTCGCGATCGCCCACGGCGACCTTGAGCTTGCCCGCCGACACGGTGCGGGTGAGTTCCTTGAGGGCCCGCACCGGCACCAGTCCGGCCAGCGACGCCTCCACCGCGGGGACGTCGCGCACCGCCAGCCGGTACGAGTCCGTGGCGACGAGCCGCAAGCGGCCCTCCTCGGTCTCGAAGAACACCCCGGTCAGCACCGGCCGGGCGTCGTCGTTGGACGCCGCCACCGAGACCTGGCTCACCGCGTCGACGAAGGCCGCGCCATCGACACCGACCGCCCCCTTCAGCGCGGGTTCGGTCAGCTTCGGAAAGTCGGCGGACGAAAACTCGCGGAAACGGAACACGGGACCGCCGCCGCTGATCTCGATCTCGCCCCCCTCGGCCTGGAAGGTCACGGCTCCGGGCGGAAGCTTGCGCACCGCCTCGGTGGCGAGGCGCGCCGGCACGACGGTGGTGCCCCCGGCGAGCACTTCGACCTCGAGCTCGGTGCGAACGGTCACGTCGAGATCGGTCCCGGTGACCCTCATGGTCTTGCCACTGACCTCGATCAGCAGCCCTTGCAGAATCGGAAGCGCGGTGCGCGCCCCCACGGCACGGCCCGCCCGACTCAGTACGTCGACGAGATCGTCGCGTTCGGCTCGGATACGCACAGGCGGTCCCTTTCTCTCCTACGACTCTTCAGATTGATAAATAGACAAGTAGCAGTAGTAGTGGTTGTGGATTGTTGAGAACCTCGCGTCGCGCCTGATGGTGGGCACATTGGCGCGCCCACAGGCTGGGGACGACAGGGTGCCGTCATCCCCAGGCACGCGATCGCGAGTGTCGGTCTGTGGAGTTGTCACGTGGTTCTCCGCAGACTTTGCAACAGGGCTGTGACACGATCGAACAGGGTCGGATCGGTCTTCATGAGCCTGCCGACGGTGTTCACGCCGTGCAACACCGTGGTGTGATCGCGCCCGCCGAAGAGGCCCCCGATCTTGGGCAGCGACAGGTCGGTGAGCTCGCGGCACAGGTACATCGAGACCTGGCGGGCTCGCGCCAGTGGCTGCCGCCGGCTCGGTCCCTCCAACTCGACGATCGATACCCCGAACGACTCCGCGGTGGCCGCCAGGATCCGTCCCGGGCTGATCGGCGCGGTCATGTGAGCCGGGCCGAGATCCTGCAGCACGTCCTCGGCCATCTCCAGATCGATGGGCTGATGCGTCAGGGCGGCGTAGGCGGTGACCCGGGTCAGGGCGCCCTCGAGTTCCCGGATGTTGTCGACGACGCGCGTCGCGATGAACTCCAACACCGGCTGGGGTACGACCTGAGGGGCGAACGCCGCGTTCTTGCGCAGGATGGCGAGCCGGGTCTCCACGTCGGGCGGCTGGATGTCGGTGGTCAGACCCCACTCGAAACGGCTGCGAATCCGGTCCTCGAGGCTGCTCAGGCTCTTGGGGGGCCGGTCGGCGGAGAACACCAGCTGCTTGCCGGCCTCGTAGAGCGAGTTGAAGGTGTGGAAGAACTCCTCCAGGATCTGTTCCTTGCCTTCCAGGAACTGGACATCGTCCAGCAGGAGCAGGTCGACCCCGCGATAGCGCGCTTTGAACTCGTCCATCCGCTTCTTACGGATTCCCTCGATGAAGTGGTTGAAGAACGCCTCGGAGCTCAGATAGATGATCTCGAGGCGGGGATGGAGGTCATGGGCGTGTTGGGCGATCGCCTGGAGGAGGTGGGTCTTGCCGAGGCCGGCTCCTCCGAACACGAACAGCGGGTTGTAGTTCCCGCCGGGCTGTTCGGCGATCGCCATCGCGGCGGCATGGGCGAAGCGGTTGCCCTGGCCGACCACGAAGTTCTCGAACGAGTACTTGGGGACCAGCCGTCCGGGCTCGGGATGGGTGGCCACCGCCGCGGCGGGAGCCGGTTCGGGCTCGGGCTCGTCGTCGACGATCGGCCCCTCGAAGGCCTGGGCGTCGGCAGCAGCCAACTCGACGGTCACCTCGCTGCCAAAGGCGAGTCGTGCCACCTCCTCGATGAGGAGCCGGTACTTGTCGTTGACCCAGCGGAGATGGAATTCGCTCGGTGCGACGATGCGCAGCGAGGATCCCTCGCTGTGCTCGAGGACCAAACTCTCCAGCCAGGCCCGCCAGGTGACGGGCGTTACGCGACCACGCAAAGTCTGCCGGAACTGTTCCCAGTCCCCGGCGGCGGGATGTGCCTCCACGTCCTCCCTCACTCCCTCGACCGCTTCCCAAGAGGTTCTCCACAGTGGTATCCACAACTGTGGAGAAAGATCAATTTCCCGTTCTCGCCCCTCGGTGACCGTCCGGCGCGCCGCCGAGCCCTGTCGAGGAAGTGACCGGTGGGGCACCCGGTGAACGGCGAGTATATGGAGCGGTCCCACCCCCTCACAAGACGGTGAAAACGCGCGTTATCCACCGTGGCCTGTCGGGTCCATTGCGGCCCAAACCGTTGCAGCACAAGGGAACCCGAGGTCGGATTTCGCGTTCCCCACACTGTGGACATCGTCTGTGGGTGACGCCACGCCTTGCTCCGTCTTTCGCGACTCAAAGGGTTTCTTCGCGCGGTGGGCGCGGCGTGGCGCCGTCACCTTTGACATTGGGGATGCGGGTTCGTAACCTTGCCCGCCGACGCATCCTCTCTTCTTCGGGGCTCCTCCATGAAGCGCACGTTCCAGCCCAATGTCCGACGCCGCAAGCGGCGCCACGGCTTCCGTCTCCGCATGCGGACTCGGGCCGGACGCGCCATCCTCAAGGCTCGTCGTGGCAAGGGCCGTCGCCGCCTCTCCGCGTAGGGCGGCTCCCTACACATCGCTCCGGAGGAGCTCCGACATCGGGATGGTGCGCCGGATCGGGATCCGGAGACGCGTCGGTGGCATCACGACCTTCGTCGCCACCGGCGAACCGGGACTTCCGCGAGTCGCCTTCGTGGCGGGTCGTGCGGCGGGATCCGCCGTACGGCGCAACCGGGCCAAGCGACGGATGCGGGAGGCGGTGCGACGGGCCCCGCTTCGGGAGGGCTATGACTACGTCGTGACCGCCGACGGGTCGGTGAGCGAAGCCCCCTTCGCGACGGTCGTGGCATGGGTGCAGGCGGCGCTGGCAGAGGAGTGAAAGTGGATGAGATCGAGCGGCAGGAGGCCCCTGCGGGCGACGCCGCGCTCCACAGTTCGCTCCAGTGGTGGCAGCCCGGATGGTGGCTGCAGCGCCCGATTTTGGCTTATCGCGCAACGGTTTCGCCCCTGTTGGGGGCAAGGTGCCGCTACTTCCCCACCTGCTCGCAGTACGCCTTCGAGGCGATCGACGAGTGGGGGGCGGGGCGCGGCACCTGGTTGGCGGTCCGGCGGGTGGGCCGTTGTCATCCCTGGCGTGACGGGGGTGTCGATCCCGTCCCGCATCGTCATGTCGCCGATTCGGAGGTCGTCTGATGTCGTCGTTGTGGAACGGGCTCCAGGATCTCCTCGGCGCCACCCTGAGTTTCTTCTTCGAGCTGATCCCCAACCTCGGGGTGGCGATCGTCCTGCTCACCATCCTCATCGGAGTGGTGCTCTTCCCGCTGACCCTGAAGCAGACCCGCTCGATGAAGTCGATGCAGGAGATTCAGCCGGAAATCAAACGAATTCAACGGGAATTCAAGACCGACAAGGCCGCCCAGCAGCAGGCCATGATGGCCCTGTACAAGGAGCGCGGGGTCAATCCGGCCGCCGGCTGCCTTCCCCTGCTCCTCCAGATGCCGGTCTGGTTCGCCCTCTTCAGCGTGCTGCGGAATCCCATCGACTACGCCTCGGAGGGGAGCGCCCTCGCCCAGGCGCTGGGCACCGAAGGCTACGAGCCCACCTTCCTCTGGATGAACCTGTCGATCTCGCCGAACCAGTCGATGAGCGCCAGCGAGGCCTTCCAGGGATCCCTGGTCACGGCGATCCCCTACCTGGTCACCATCGCCCTGGTGGTGCTCACCGCCTACTGGCAGCAGAAGCAGACCATGGCCAAGCAGCCGCCCGGGCAGCCAGCGCAGCCGGGCCAGGCCGTCATGAAGATCTTCCCGTTCTTCTTCGGTTTCATCTCGTTCAATCTTCCCGCCGGGCTGGTGGTCTACTTCGCCGCCAGCCAGTTGTTCCGGATCGGTCAGCAGTCGCTGATCATTGGTCTGGACGAAAGACGGCGGGATGCTGCCCCCAAGGAGAAGCCCAAGGGCAGTTCGTCACAGGCACCGCAACCCACCAGCACTGGGGCTGCCGCCACGGCGCCCACCCCACCGGCGACCCGCCGGCCCCAGGGCTCCAAGAAGCGGGGGAAGAAGCGGAGGAGGAACTAGCGATGGCATCGTTCGAGTGGGTCGAGGTCAGGGGACCGAACGTCGAGAAGGCCGTAGAGGCCGCTCTGGCGGAGTTGGGCCTGTCCTCCCCAGATGAGGCAGATGTCGAGGTGATGCAGGAGCCCCAGCGTGGGTTCCTCGGCCTGGGCGGCCAGGACGCCCTGGTGCGGGTAAAGCGCAAGGAACGCTCCTCCCGGGACAGCGCCAGCCGATCGCGGCGCACCCGTGGCGGCACCGGCAGCCGACCCAGTGGTGGCAAGCCCGCCGAGGCGGAACCCCGCCGCGAGGCGGCGTCGAACCGCACCGGACGCGAATCACAAGGTCGTAATTCCACTGGTCGTACTTCTTCCCGTTCGGCTCCGGCGGCGCCCAATCGCCCCACGGAGCGTCCCAAGCCAAAGGAGCGTCCCGTGCGCGAGGACGATGATCGCGAAGAGACCCCGATCCCAGACCAGTCGGCGGACATCCGCCGCTTTCTCGAGGGGTTGCTGTCCGCCTTTGGTCTCGAAGGTGAGGTCAAGGAGCGCATCGAAGAAGGCGTGATCTACATCGACGTGGTCGGAGAGCAGACCGAGGCCCTAGTAGGGCCCAAGGGAAGCATCATCCAGGCCGTGCTGGAGTTGTGCCGCACCATCGTGCAGCGCAAGACCATGGACGGGGCCAAGATCCGTCTCGACATCGCCGGCTACACGGAGCGCCGCCGCGAGGCGCTACGGATCTACACCACCCGGCTCGCCGAGAAGATCAAGGCCGAGGGTGGCGAGGTCATGCTCGAGCCGATGAACGCCGCCGACCGCAAGGTGGTCCACGACACCGTCGCCGAGATCGACGGGGTGCGCTCGTTCAGCGAAGGCGAGGAGCCGCGCCGGTCCGTGGTGATTGCGGCGGAAGAGTAGGCGCTAGGCACTAGGCACTAGGCACTAGATCCGGCCCCCGGTTCCGCGGGGGCCGGACTCATTGGGGTGAGCCGAAGCGGCGCCCGGGGTCACTCTCACCCTCACGTTTCACGTGGAACGGCCTTCGGAGCCGACAGCTCACAGCCGACAGCCGACGGCAGGGATGTTTCACGTGGAACCCGTGGTTCCGGCGGGCGACGGGCGACGGGCGACGGGTAGCGGGTAGCGGGTGGCGGGCGACCGGCGACGGGCGGCGCCCATCCGGTAACCGG
>DNGH01000281.1 GCA_003486285.1 Actinomycetota bacterium | reverse complement strand
GTTGTTGCCGTCGCCGACGTAGGCGACGACGGCGCCGTCGAGAGGACGATGCTCCGCGACGGTCTGCAGGTCGGCGAGGGCCTGGCAGGGATGCTCCCGATCGGAGAGCAGGTTGATCACCGGGGCCGTGGCATGGGCCGCGATCGTGTCGAGGTCGCCGTGATGGAACACCCGGAAGGCCAGCACGTCCAGGTAGCGGTCGAGCACCCGCGCCACGTCGGAAACCGCCTCCCGCTTGCCGAGGCCGACCTCATCCTGCTTGAGGACGATCGGGACGGCACCCAGATCCGTGGCGGCGATCTCACACGACACCCGGGTCCGGGTCGATGGCTTCTCGAAGAAGAGCCCGAGCCGCAGGCCGCGCCGGCTCCCCGCCACCGAGTCGCGGTCCCGCTTCACCCTTGCCGCCGTCGCCAGCACCTCGTCCAGGCCATCGCGGCCGAGGTCGCTCACCGTGACGAAGTCCATGTCAGCCTCCTCGCAGTATTCCGCCGACCGCGGCACCGACGTGCGCCACGATCGCGGCCCGAATCGGGATCATCTCCTCGTCCACCATGGTCCGCTCGGGGTGGCGAAAGGTCAGGCGCACCGCGGCGCTCTTGCGTCCCGCCTCCAGAGGAGGTCCCTGGAACACGTCGAACAGGGACAGGTTCTCCAGATAGGGGCCCCCGGCCTGGCGGATCGAGTCCACCAGATGCGCCACCGGCAAGGTGGCGGCGATGTCGAAGGCCAGGTCGAACACGACCGGGGGGAGCAGGCTCGGAACGACGAAGCCGGCCGGTGCGGCGTCCTCCCATGCCGCCAGCGACAGCTCTCCGGCCACGACGCGTCCCGGCAGATCCCAGGCGGCGGCGACATCCGGGTGGATCTCCCCGATCACGCCTATGACCGCATCGCCGAGGAGCACCCGGGCCGAGCGTCCCGGGTGGAATCCCGGCTGTGCGGCCTGCTCCACCCGCAGCGGGGTCCCGGTGGCAGCCGTCAGGGTCTCGATCAGGCCGGTGGCATCGAGGGCGTCACGGGATGGGCGGGGTTGCCACGACGGCCCCGGAACGGCCCCGATGGCGGCGAAGCCGAGATGGTGCGGCTGCGCGGGGATCGGCTCTCCCGGCGCCGCCAGGAACACCGACCCGACTTCGAAGAGCGCCACATCTCCCAGGTTGCGGGTGACATTGATCCGCAGTCCGTCGAGCAGTCCGGGGAGCAGCGTGGTGCGCAACGCGGCCTGGGCGTCATTGAGCGGGTTGCGCACCAGCAGCGGATCCAGGCGGCGATCCCCGGCGGGGAGACCGAGCCGGGCGAGTTGCTCGGGTGCCACGAAGTCGAAGCTGAGGATCTCGGAGTAACCGGCCCCGACCAGGGTGGCGTGTACGGCCCGGCGGCGCCGCTCCCAGTCCGGAAGGCCGCCGCCAGGCCCGTGGGGCAGTGTCGTCGGCAGGTTGTCGAGCCCGTGCAGCCGGGCCACCTCCTCGACCAGGTCGGCAGGCCGGGTCACGTCGGGACGGTAGGTGGGAATGGTGACCTGCAATGGATCCTCCCCCGCGACGTCGAAGCCGAGGCGGCGCAGCAGCGCTCCGATCTCGGGGGCGAAGAGCCTCACCCCCAGCAGGCGCTCCACCTCGCGCACCGGGAGCTGGACCACCGCGGCCTGGCGGGGAGCCGGATGGGCATCGACCAGGGGACCCACCGCGGCGCCACCGGCGAGCCGGGCGATCAGCGCCGTGGCGCGCACCGAGGCGATCGGAGGCAGACCCGGATCGACCCCGCGCTCGAAGCGGGCCACCGCCTCGGTGCGGAGCCCGTGGCGCTTGCCGCTCAGCAGCACCCCGGTCGGCTCGAAGTGGGCCACCTCGAGCAGCACCCGGGTGGTTCCGGCCGACACCTCACTGTCGCCCCCACCCATGATCCCCGCCAGACCCAGTGCCGCCTCGGGTGAGGCGATGACCAGGTCGGCGGGATCGAGAGTGCGAGTGACGCCGTCGAGGGTGGTCAGCGACTCCCCGGCCCGAGCCCGGCGCACCACGATCGTCTCGGCGGGGACGCGGTCCAGATCGAAGGCGTGCAGCGGCTGGCCGGTCTCGAGCATCACGTAGTTGGTCACGTCCACGACGTTGTTGACGGGACGTACCCCGGCGGTGCGCAGGCGCATCCGCATCCACAACGGCGACGGCGCCACGGTCACCCCGGAGATCTCCCGAGCGGTGAAGCGGGGGCAACCCGCGGGATCGTCGATGCGGACCTCGGCACTGGTGGCACCGCTGGCGGCAGGCTCAGCCACGTCGATGGGACGCACCTCGGAGCCGAAGAACGCGCCGAGTTCTCTGGCCAGGCCGTGGATCGACATGGCATCGGGCCGATTCGGAGTGATGGCGATGTCGAACACCGCGTCGGGCAGCGCCACGAGCGTGCCGAAATCCGTCCCCGGCGCCAGGCCGTCCTCGAGGAGGAGGATGCCGCCGGCCTCGTCGCCGATACCGAGCTCTCGCTCCGAGCAGATCATCCCCGGCGACCGCACCCCGCGGATGTCGCGCTCCCCCACCTCGATTCCGCCGGTCAGGCGCGACCCGACCGTGGCATAGGCGACCGTGGCGCCGACGCCGAAGTTCCAGGCACCGCATACCACCTCGAGGCTGGAGGAGCCGAGGTCGATGGTCACCAGCCGGACCCGGTCGGCGGCGGGATGAGGGCGGATCGCGGTCACCCGGGCGACGATCACGCCGCCGAACTGGGCCGCGACCACAGACACCCCTTCGACCTCGAAACCGAGGCTGTTGAAGGCGGCGGCGATGACGCCGCTCTCCCGGGTCGGCAGGTCGACGAATTCCTCGAGCCAGCGCAGCGAGGCGATCATCGAAACTGCCTCAGGATGCGCAGGTCGGGATCGAAGAACATGCGCAGTTCCGGAACTCCGTACCGGATCATCGCCAGGCGGTCGATCCCGACGCCGAAGGCGAAACCGGACACCACGGCGGGGTCATAGCCCACGGCCACGAAGACGTTCGGGTCGACCATGCCGCACCCGAGCAGCTCGATCCAACCGGACTCGCGACAGACGCGGCACCCGGATCCCTCGCAGGCGAAGCAGTCCACGTGGAGCTCTGCCGATGGCTCGGTGAACGGAAAGAAGTGGGGCAGGAAGCGCACGCGCCGCCGCGAGCCGAAGAAGGTGCGGGCGAAGTGCTCCAGGGTGCCCTTGAGGTCGCCAAAGGTGATGGCATCGTCCACGGCCAGCCCCTCGAGCTGGTGGAAAACCGGGGTGTGAGTCGCGTCGATCGCATCGCGCCGATAGACCCGGCCCGGAACCACCATGTAGACCGGGGGTCGGTGGGTTTCCATGTACCTCGCCTGTACGGGCGAGGTATGGGTGCGCAGCAGCACTCCCTCAGGGTCGTCGCCGTGGGCGACGTAGAGGGTGTCGCTCTCGAGCCGCGACGGGTGAGTCGGAGGCGTGTTCAGGGCGTCAAAGTTGTAATAGGCCGTCTCCACCTCGGGCCCGGCCGCGACCGTGTAGCCCAGGGCGACGAAGATGTCGACGACCTCGTCCCACACCGTCGACACCAGGTGCGCCTTGCCCCGTGCCGGCGCCCTCCCCGGCAGGCTCATGTCGAGCCACTCCTCGTCCAGCCGGGTGTCGCGCTCGGCGGCGGCCAGCGCCAGGCGCCGCTCCCGGGCCGCCACCGAGATCCGGCCGGTCACCTCGTTCACCGCTTGTCCCAGCTCGCGGCGCACCGCGTCGGGGGCGTCGCGCAGACTGCGCCGGGCCGCGGTCACGGGGGCGTCAGGCCCCAGTGCTTCGGCCTCGAGGGCGTCCACGGCCGCGGCGGTGGTCGCGCCGGGCAGGCGCGCCATGATGGTGTCGCTCAGCGTGCGGAGATCGGCGGCGGAGATCACGACCCGGTGAGGTTAGTGGTGGTGCCCAGCGCCCCGACATAGGCCACGATGGCACCCGCCACCGCCGCATTGAGGCTCTCGACGGCGCCGGAGGTCGGGATCGTGACCCGCAGATCGGCGGCGGCGACGATCTCGTCGGGCAATCCGTGTGCTTCGCTCCCCACCATCACCGCAGCCGCGTCGGGGAGCGGCCCGGGCGGCGCGCCATCGCGCGCCACCGTGGCTACCACGGCGCGGCCCCCGAGGCGCACTGCATCGAGCGTGGCGACATGGCCGATCCATGTCGCGAAGTGGGCGCCGGCGGCGGCACGCAGCACCTTGGGCGACCAGACGTCGGCCGATGCCGGTCCGGCGAGGTAGCCGTAGCCGAAGGCGGCGGCGATCCGGATCAGGGTCCCGCAGTTCCCCGGATCGCTCACACCCCACGCCACCAGGACCCGGCCTCCCGCCGGGACGGGGCGGTCCGGTATGGCGATGACGGCCACCGGACTCTGCGGGGTGGCGGTGGTGGCGAGCCTGGCCAGGGTGCGCTGGTCCACCGCCAGGACTTCGCCCCCGCTGCTCCTCGCCAGCGCCTCCCCGGCAGCGTCGCCGGATGCCACGAAGATCCGCTTGGGCCTGATCCCGGCGGCGACTGCCGCTTCGAGCAGGTGGGGACCCTCCACCAGGGTCTCCCCTTCGGCCTCCCGACCCCGGCGACGGTGCAGCCGCACCGCCGCCGTCACCGCGGGATGGCGCGGCGAGATCGGGGCCTCAGGCGTCGGCGGACCTCGTGGTCGCCTTCACCAGGGCGCCGAATCCGGCCGGATCGGCGACCGCCATCTCGGCGAGCATCTTGCGATCGATGTCGACCTCGGCGGCCTTCAGATCGGCCATCAGACGGGAGTACGTGGTTCCGTGCTGGCGCGCCGCGGCGTTGATGCGACCGATCCAGATCTTGCGGAACTCACCCTTGCGCGCCCTGCGATCGCGATACGCGTCCTGCATCGCGTTCATGACCTGCTCGTTGGCGGTCCGCAACCGGCGGGAGCGCGCCCCCTTGTAGCCGCTGGCGCGTTCGAGGATCTTGCGGCGCTTCTTCTGGGCGTGCACCGAACGCTTGATTCGTGCCATGGCTCCTCCTAACGACCCAGCATCCGGCTGACACGCTCGGTGTCGGCGTGGGAGACCGGGGCGTCGCCCTTGAGCCGCCGCATGCGGCGGCTGGACTTCTTGCCCAGGACCAGATGGGCACGGCCCGACTGGCGCCGGCGCAGCTTGCCGCTCCCCGTCACCGTGAACCGCTTGGCGGCGGATCGTCTCGTCTTCTGCTTCGGCATCTCACTCACTCCTCGATCGGTACGTCGGCGGCAACTGCCCCGGCGGCGCCGTCGCCGTCCGTCCGGTTCTCGGCGTGGCCCTCGGCAGACTCCTTGCGGCTGCGCTTCACCGGGGCCAATTGCATGGTCATGTTCCGTCCCTCGAGCCGGGCGTTCTGCTCGACGGTTCCCCATTCGCCCACTTCGGTGGCAAGCCGCTGCAGGATCCTCGCCCCCAATTCGGGATGGCTCAACTCGCGGCCCCGGAACATCATCGTGATCTTCACCTTGTCGCCTTCGCCGAGGAACTCGATCACCCGGCGCTTCTTCCAGTCGTAGTCGTTGTCATCCGTCTTGGGACGGAACTTGACTTCCTTGACGACGGTGCGGGTCTGCTTCTTGCGCGCCTCACGCTGGCGGACCGACAGCTCGTACTTGTACTTGCCGTAGTCCATCATGCGGCACACCGGCGGCTTGGCCTCGGGCGCCACCTCGACCAGGTCCAGCCCCAGCTGGTTGGCGAGGTACTGGGCCTCTTCCACCTTCAGCACGCCCACCTGGCTGCCGTCGGGGGCGACCACCCGCACCTCGCGGGCACGGATCTTGTCGTTGACCCTCAGTTCCTGTGCGATGTTCCGTCGACCTCCCGTATCGGCATTCCGGGGATGCCCCGGACGAACCAAACGACGGCATGCGCTGCCGTCGTCTGACGTTTCACTACCACGGCGCACCTGTGATGGCCGGGTGGGAAGCAGCGCTTCCGCTTCATCTCAGTTGTGGACCGCAGTATACGGGCCACCGGGATCGGGTCAATGCGACGGGAACAGCGTGCCCTGAGCATCGGGCCGCTGGAACCGCCTCACCCCGCTCCAGACGATCCCGTCCATGAAGACCCAGGAGCGGCGGTGGATGGCACTCGGCCCGAACCACTGCAGGGCAGCCTGGTGGCGCGGACCGGGATAGCCCTTGTTGTCCTCGAACCACCAATGCGGGTAGTCGGTGGCGGCGGCCCGCATGATCCGGTCGCGAGTCACCTTGGCCAGGATCGAGGCGGCGGCGACCGAGAGGCAGGTGCGATCCGCCCCCACTATCGGGAGGGTGCGGGGATGGCCGGCAAAGTCCCAGGAGCCGTCCACCACCACGGCATCGACCCCGATCCCGAGGCCCTGCAGGGCACGCTGTGCCGCCAGCCGCTGCGCCGCGGACATACCCAGGGCATCGCACTCGTCGGCGGTGGCGTGACCCACCGCCCAGGCGACACACCACTCGGCGATGCGGTCGAAGAGCGACTCGCGCTCGGCTCCGCTCAGCAGCTTGGAGTCGCGCACCTTGTAGACCCGCCGGTCCCGGGGCAGCACCGCGGCTCCCACCGAGATCGGGCCCGCCCAGGCGCCCCGCCCCACCTCGTCCATACCCACCACGACGTCGGCCCCGGAGTCCCACAGCCCCCGTTCCACCATCAGGCCGGGGGGACGTCGGCGCAAGGCCGGGCGGAGTGGGGCGACGGATCCGGTCATTCCGTCACATTCTCCCCCAACCGGGGGAACGGCGGATCAGGAGGTGCGGCGGTCGACCCGATAGGACGAGCCCGCCTCGGACTTGGCGTGTTCCTTCATCTCCGAGGCGACCGCCGAGGCCTCCCACTCGCTGGCGAACGAGCGGCGCAGGTTGGTGGCGACGCCCAGGGAGATCGACACGATCGGAAACGCATGCCGCTCTCCCCGGCGATCGATCACCTCCACCGCACCGCGCATGGCGTCCTGCGGGTCGTAGAAGTCGAGAATGCCGTCGTCGAACCGCTGTATCACTTCCTTGCAGAAGGTCTCGGCATGAGCCGGGTCCATCACCACGATGAAGTCGTCGCCCCCGACGTGGCCCACGAAGGCGGTCGGATCCCCGACCTCCACGGCGGCGTCGATCAGGGCGTTGGCGGTGAACTTGATCACGTTGTCGCCCCGCATGAACCCGTAGTGATCGTTGAACGCCTTGAAGTTGTCCAGGTCCGCGTGGATCACGGCGAGTGGCCCACCCGAAACGATCCGGCCCTGCAGCACTTCGGCGATGCGGAAGTTGCCGGGGAGACCGGTGAGCGGCGACAACTCGCGCAGCGACTTGGAACGGCGCAGCACCGACCCCACCCGGGCGATGAGCTCTTCGATGGCGAACGGCTTGGTGACGTAGTCGTCGGCTCCGGCGTCGAGGCCCCGCACCAGCTCCTCGACGCTGCTCGCCACGGTCAGAAGCACCACGGCCACGTGTGAGGTCGCCGCTCCGGTCTGCAGCTTCCGCAGCACCTCGTACCCGTCGGCATCGGGCAGCGAGAGGTCCAGCAACACGAGATCAGGTGGCGCTGCGGTGGCGGCGTCGAGACCGGCCCGGCCGGAACCGGCCGTCCGAACCTCGAAGCCCTCTGCCTCGAGGCTGCGCTTCACGAGTCCGAGGACGTCGGGATCGTCGTCGATTACCAGTACGCGCCTGCTCATGCCTTTCCGTTCACCGCGTCGCGGAGACGCCCCACCGCGGCCACCGGGTCGTCGGACCCGAATATCGCCGTGCCGGCCACAAACGCGTTGGCGCCTGCGTCCCGTGCCAGTCGGGCGGTCTCGGGGGTGACTCCCCCGTCGATCTCGATATCGGCATGGATCCCGGACGAATCAATGAACTTCCTGGCGGCCTCGACCTTGGGCAGCACCTCGGGGATGAACCGCTGCCCGCCGAACCCGGGGACCACCGCCATTACCAGCAACTGGTCGCACAGCTCGACAAACGGGGCCACGGCCCCAAACGGCGTGGCAGGGTTGAGGACCAGGCCGAACCGCAGCCCGGCGGAGCGAGCCGCGGCGGCGGCCCCCCGCGGGTCGGGATGGACCTCGATGTGGACGGTCACCAGGTCGGCACCGGCCTCCCGCAGCGGTTCGAACAGCGCGATCGGGTTGGTCACCATCAGGTGGCAATCGAACTCGAGGGACGTCGTACGGCGCAATGCCGCGATCACCGGCATGCCAAACGACAGGTTGGGGACGAAGTGGCCGTCCATGACGTCGACGTGGAGGAAGTCGACGTATGGCGCCACCCGGGCGACGTCGTCGGCGAGACGGGCTAAGTCGGCGGCCAGGATCGAGGGTGCGATCTTCACCGGGCCGAGGTTACCGGGCCGCGTCCACCATCCCGCGCCTAGCCTGCCCGAATGGACCAGTACCGCATCGCCCCGGGCACGACAGTTCACCTCGCCGACCACGACCCGGCCGACGAGTCCTGGTGCCCCGACGGCAAGGACGGCGCCCGGAGCGCCGCCAAGAAGGCCACCAGGCGCCTCGAGGAGCTCCAGGAGCTCCTCTACGCCCAGGGCAGGCATCGCCTCCTGGTGGTGCTGCAGGCCATGGACACCGGGGGCAAGGACGGCGTCATCCGCCGCGTCTTCGAGGGAGTCAACCCGCTCGGGGTCAAGGTCGCCTCCTTCAAGAAGCCGAGCCCCGCCGACCTGGCGCACGACTACCTGTGGCGCATCCATCCCCACGTCCCCGGCAACGGCGAGATCGCGATCTTCAACCGGTCGCATTACGAGGACGTGCTCGTGGTCCGGGTGCACTCGCTGGTGCCCCCCGAGCGCTGGGAGCGCCGCTATGACCACATCAACGCCTTCGAGCGCCTGCTCGCCGACGAGGGCACCACGATCCTCAAGTTCTTCCTGCACATCTCGCGCGACGAGCAGGCGGCGCGGCTGCGCTCCCGGCTCGAGGATCCCGCCAAGCAGTGGAAGTTCGCCAAGGGAGATCTCGAGGAGCGTGCCCTCTGGGACGACTACGTCACGGCCTACGAGGCGGCGCTGTCGCGCACCTCCACCGCCGCGGCGCCATGGCACGTGGTCCCCGCGGACAAGAAGTGGTATCGGGACTTCGTGATCGGCCGGATCCTGGTCGACGCCCTGGAGTCGCTGCAGATGAGCTTCCCGCCACCGGCAGACGACCTGGCGGGGATCGTTGTCGAGTAGCTGGAAGCTGCCAGCTTTCAGCTACCAGCTCCCAACCACGACGAACCGCAGTTCAGTCGAACTCTGCTGCGGCCCCGCGGCGGCCGTTCATCCAGTCGATCGCGGCCAGCGGCGACCTGCCTTCGGGCTGCACCATCACCAATTCGATGGCGCCGTCGGCGGTGCCGAGCACGACGGCCTTGCCCATCGTCACTGCGGTGCCGGCCGGGACCTCGCCGACGGCCGGGCGCGCCACCCATACCTTGAGGCGTAGTCCCTCGACCCGCCCCCAGGCCCCCGGCTTCGGATTGAAGGCCCGCACCGCCCGCAGCATCGCGGTGGTGTGATGGCGCTTCGGGTCGAGGTGGGCCTCAGCGACGGTCACCTTTCCCGCCGCGGTGGCGGCCGTCTCGTCCTGGGCGAGCGGGCGCAGTACCCCCGAGACCACGGCCTCGAGCCGATCTCGCAGCAACCCCGCCCCGAGGTGCGCCAACCGAGTCGTCAGCTCCCCCGCCGACTCCTCCGGACCGATCGGCGTCTCCACCCGGTCGAGGATCGGCCCGGTGTCGAGGCCGGCATCGAGTTGCATCAGCGTGACGCCGGTCATGGCGTCGCCGGCCAGGATGGCTCGCACCACCGGGCTGGCGCCCCGCCAACGCGGCAGCAATGAGAAGTGCACGTTCACGAAGCCGGCGGAAGGGACCCGCAGCGCCATCTCGGGGACGATGCGCCCGTAGGCGGCGACCACGGCAACGTCGCAGCCCGCGACCAGAGCCGCCAGGTCCGCGGTGCGCTCCGGCTGCGCCACCTCCCAGCCCTGGCGGTGAGCGACGATCTTGACCGGCGGCGGCGACACCTTCCCGGAACGGCCCTTGGGGCGGTCCGGACGGGTGATCACCCGGGTGATGATGGCGACCTCGGCCAGGGCCTCGAGGACCGGGACCGCCTCTGCCGGGGTGCCCAGGAACGCGGCGCGGGTCAAGCCCCGCCTCGCTCCATCGCCTCGAGCCGGAGGTCGCGCAACGCCTGCTTGCGCTCGCGGCGGCCGAGCCGGCTCAGCAACAGCATGCCGTCGAGGTGGTCCGACTCGTGCTGCAGAACGCGTCCGGTGAGTTCCTCTCCCTCGTAGACGACCTCGCGGCCGTCGAGATCCACCGCCCGCACCCGGGCATAGGCGGGACGGACGATCGGCCAGTAGTGCTCGGGCACCGAAAGGCAGCCTTCCTCGTACTCGTACTCGCCGGAGGTCTCCTCGAGTTGCGGGTTGATCACGTGCATCGGTCCGGCGCCGGCATCGAACACGAAGACGCGCAGCGACACGCCGATCTGCGGCGCGGCCAGACCCACCCCGGGGGCGGCATACATCGTCTCGACCATGTCATCGACGAGACGGCGCAGATCCGGCCCGAAGTCGCCCACCACGGCCGCGGGAAGCCGCAGCACCGGATCGGGATAGGTGCGGATGGGAAAGATCGCCACGGAGCCGAGAATAGGGGAAGGCATCAGGTGTCAGGTATCAGGTATCAGAGCCCACGGTTACCTGTTACCGGTTACCTGTTACCGGTTACCCGTTACCAGAGAGCCTCACACGCACCCACGGGTTGCGCGTCGTCTAGTGCCTAGTGCCTAGTGCCTAGTGCCTAGTGCCTAGGACCTTCTTCACAGATCCACCGGATCGGCGTCGA
>DNGH01000243.1 GCA_003486285.1 Actinomycetota bacterium | reverse complement strand
GAGAGGTCAGGGGCCCTGAGGGGCCTCTCCGGTTTGACTGCGGTATGTCAGATGCTGCCTTCCACGGGGGCACGACCGCTTTCAGGAGCCCAGGACGCGGACGCCAACCGAACCCGAGATCCCGCGCAACTCGATCTCTCGATGCACCGCGACATCGTCCTCCATTCCTGAGGCGGTCCACGCCGCATCGCTCACAAGCGCCTCACCGGCTGCCGCAGCTGATGACAATCGAGCCGCGACGTTCACACTCTCGCCGAGTGCCGTGACGTCGCTGATGGACCCTTCGGCCCCGCTCGCGGTTCCCACGTAGGCGGTCCCGGTGTGGACGCCGACGCCCACCGGTACCCAAGCGCCCTCTGGTCCTTGGTGACCCGTGGCCTTCAGGATCCGGCGCGCTGCATCGATGGCCAACGCAGCGTGCTTGCTTCCGGTGAAAACCGGAAGGTAGAGACCGATCACCTCGTCACCAACGAACTTGTCGACGTACGCATCGGTCTCCACGAGCACCTCACTGGCCGCCTTGTAGAAGCGATTCATCAGCTTCCCGAAGGCGGTGGCGCCCAGCTGCCGAGCCAATTGACTCGACCCACGCACATCGACGAAGAGCATCGAGAGTTCTACTTCCGCACCGCCCGGGTGCGTGTGGCAGAAGTCCATTCAGAATTCACAGAAACGCGGGTTGTGTACGTAGGGGCCGCGTCCGATTCGCCGCATGAGGAACGAGCCCGGCCCCTTGAGAGGCGCAAGACAGTTCTTGCATCGCTTCGACCCCGGAACGCGCGCGAAACGCCGCCGGTCGCGAGCCCAATCGAACTGTCCGCTCAGAAGCGCCTGCCAGGCCTCGTCGCCACTCCGGGGTTCTTCCACAAGTACTCCCTGGTCGCCGCGCGGGACAGTACTCCCTCGCGACAGCAGCGGCAGGAACAAGGGGACGGCGGCTTACCGGCATGCGTCACCGGCCGGGCGCGGCGAGCCCCCAACCAAGGTGAAACTGAGCACGAACGGGACTCCAAGGCCGGTGAACTCCTGACAGGGGTCCCGAAGGACCTCTGCCCCTTCCCCTACCCCACCACCGGCCGCAACTTCTCCGCCAGGGCCCCCAGCTTGGCGGGCTGGAACGGGGCGACGAACTGGGCGATCACGTGCTGCGCTCCCGCCTCGCGGTACTGCGCCGTCAGGTCGGCGAACTCGCCGGGGTCGTCGTCCGCCTTCAGCTTGATCGACACCTCGATGGCGGCGGGGTCGCGCCCGATGGCGGCACAGTGCTCGTGGAGCACGGCGAGCTTGTGACGGAGGACGTCGGGTTCGCCTCCGGGGAGATTCCAGTGGTCCGCCCAACGCGCCGCGACCTTCAGGGTGCGCTTCTCGCCGATGCCGCCGATCAGGATGGGCGGCCGCGGCTTCTGGATCGGCTTGGGATCGCAACGAGCGTTGTGCAGCGTGAAGAACTTGCCGCTGAAGTCGGTGGTGTCGTTGGTGAGCAGCGAGTCGATCACGGCACAGGTCTCTTCGAGGCGATCGAAGCGTTCCTTCCACGGCGGCAGCGGGATCCCGTAGGCGAGGTGCTCCTCCTCGGCCCAACCCGCCCCGAGGCCGACCTCGAGACGCCCGCCGGAAGCGATGTCGATGGTGGCGATCATGTTGGCCAGGACCGCCGGGTGGCGATAGGTGACGCAACTCACCAGCATCCCGAGGCGCAGCCGGTGCACGATGCCGGTCATGGCAGCCAGCATCGTCCAGCCCTCGAACACCGGGCCGGCGCCCTGGCTCATCCCCCCGACCCGTCCGGCGCCGACGGTCGGATAGAAATGGTCGAAGGTCCAGGCGACGTCGTACAGGTCGATGCGATCGCCCTCCCTCCAGAAGTCGACGAGGGTCGGCCAGTCGGTGTCCTGGGGCCGGGTCTGGAACGAGACGCGCATCGGTCTACTCCTTGGACGGTGGAATGATGGGCTCGAGACGGCGGCGCCGGGCCTGGAAGCGGGCGGTGTGGCCGTAACCCGCGGAGCGCGCCGCCACCACCACTTGATCGTGACCGCCTCCCGCCTGCTCGGGGCGGTGACCATCGCTGGCAAGGGTGATGTCGAGGCCGGCGGTGTGACACATCTCCAGGAGCCGCGGCCCCGGGTAGATCTCGGCGACGGGGTGGCGCAACCCGGCACTGGACACCTCGATCGCCACGCCACTGCGCTGCGCCGCGTCGACGAGTTGGCGGTACAGGTGGAGCGGCTCCGCCTCGGGCCGCAGGTCGAGGAACTTCACCCGATCGACATGGGCGAGCACGTCGACGCTCCCCGATAGCGCCAACTCGGCCTCGAGGGCGAAGTACTCCTCGTAGACCCGATCGGTGCCGCGCTTCTCCCACTCCTCGATCGAGTGCCGGCGGTCGAACCACCAGCCATCGATCCAGTGCACCGATCCGATCAGCATGTCCCAGGGATACGGGGCGAGCAGATCGAGGACCGCATCGACCGTCCCGGGGACGAAGTCGACCTCGAGCCCGAGCAGGACGGGCAATCCGGCCTCCTTGGCGCGGGTGATCGCCTCCACGTAGCGCTCCAGGGACATGGTGCGGTCGAGACGAATGTCACGCGCGGTGTTGGCTCCCGCCCCCGGGGCGGCCGCCTCCCAGAACGGTCCGAGCGCATCCGTGGACTCCACGCAACGGAACAGGTGCTCGGTGAAGGCCAACTCCGTCACCCCGCGTGCCGCGGCCGCGGTCACGAAGCGCTCGATGTGGTCGAGGGGATACTCCTCCGGCGGCACCGGGATGCTCTCGTCCATGCGGTGCGGGTAGAGGTGGAGGTGGTAGTCGGTCATGAGGAAGGTGTCAGGTATCAGGTATCAGGTATCAGCCAGAACGCCCCACGGGTAACGGGTAACGGGTAACGGGTAACGGGCTCCTCACTGCGCTCGCACTTCCATGTGTCGACTCACGTGCCTCTGGATCCAGGCGAACAACACGATGCCGGCCGCCATGGCGACACCCACCACCCACAACATCGTCTCGGGGCCCCGGGTGTCGAAGTACTGGCCGATCAGCCACGGCAGGCTCATCGCCCCCAGGCTGCCCCCGATGAAGAAGATCGCCATCACGTGGCTGGCGATCGGGATCCGTTCCGAGGCGAAGTTGACGCAGGAGGCGAAGATCGATGCGATCGCCAACCCGAACACGATCGTTCCCGTCCACAACGCCGCCTCCGAATCGGGCAGCATCGCGATCAGCCCGATCGCCGCAAGTGCGACGGCGAGGTCGAGTTGGATCATGCGGCGCGGGCTGAGCCGCAGCGAGAGCGGGATGGCGATCACCCGGCCGACCACTAGACCCGCCCAGAACATGGAGTTGAGCACCCGGGCACCGGACTCGCTGGTGAGGCCGGTCTCCTCGCCGTAGTTGAAGATCCATCCGGCGAACGCCAACTCGCCGCCCATGTGGATGAAATACAGCATTCCCATCAGCGCGAGGAAGAGGGCGTAGCGGCGCACGATGGCACTGCCCGCCTCGGGATGGGCGGTCTCCTCGGGACTGTCCGGGCTCGGGGTGCGCATCAGCCAGACCACCACCGGGATCATCAGCGTCGCAAACAACCAGAAGGCGCGGGTGGCGTCGCCATCACCGCCGGCGAAGCGATCCACGATCAACGGGCAGGCGAAGGCCCCGATGCCGAACGCCAGATGCAGGGCGTTCATGTACGGCGGCACGTCCTTGCGGTACAGCCACACGATCAGGGTGTTGCCGCCCACGTCGATGAGCCCGATCGCGAGGCCGATGAGGCCGAACACCAGGATCAGGAGCCACAACTCACCAAGAAACGGAATGGTGAAAGTGAGCACCGCAGTCGCGGCCAGCGCCCCGGCCAGGATCATGGTCCCCCGTAGCCGCGTGTAGAGCCGTGCCGCCAGCAGCGCACCGGTTATGTATCCCAGCGAGTTGACGGTGAAGAGGATCGCGATCGCCTCGGTGGTCGAGCCGCTGTTGTCCGCCAGGTCGTCGAGCGTCGGGCCCAGCGAGGCCAGCATCACCCCCTCGAGGAGGACGGTGACATAGAACACCATGGCGATGCGGAGCTTCTCCGACTTGGGCAACAGCGACGGGACCGTGGTCGACCGTGTCATCCCTGTCCTTCCCTGCCGTGCCCACCCCTGACCTCCCGGCGCCGCGCCCCGACCTCGCCGGGGAGGATCAGGGACGGCGACCGGCGATCAGCTTGTCGTAGAGCGACGCCGCGTTCTTGGTCTGGATGTGATCCATCATGTAGCCCTGGCCGACGTCCACCTGAAAGCGCTCCCGGAAATTGATCCGCTCGATCACCTCGTCGCGACTCCAGCCCCTGGCGATCGCCACCGCCACCGCGGTGACCCACTCCATGAGGACGCTGCGCTGCACGTCGAGGTAGGCCTTGGTGGTCACGGGACCATGTCCCGGGATGATGTGATCGACGTCGAGTTGGCGGATCCGATCCAGCGCGGCCACCCACTCGTCGACGTTGGAGGTGAGCAGCCAGGTCTGGCATTCACTGAAGATGGTGTCGCCGGTGAAACACACCCGCTCCGAGGGGACGTAGACCGTCACCTGCCCCGGGGTGTGGCCCGGGGTGTGGATCAGTTGGATCTCGGTGCCACCGACGCGGAGGGTCAGATCGCCGGTGAACACCACCGACGGCCGGTTCGGATCGCGGAAGTACTCGTCGCGGTCCGGGAAAATCGCCTCGCCATCGGGATCATCGGTGGGGAGGGCCTCCTTGGCGTAGGCGAACGGATCGAGGTCGGGTCCCACCACCATGAAGTTCTCGTCGAGGCCCTTGTGGCCGACCACCGTGCCGGCGCCCTTGAAGTAGTAGTTGCCGAAGATGTGATCGACGTGGTGCTCGGTGTTGATCAGGTAGCGGATCGGGCCGTGCTTCTCGGCCTCGGCACGCATCGCAACGGCCCGGGTCGGCAACTGGGGCGTGTCGACGACGACCACGCCGTCCTTGGTGACGATGTAACTCGGGTTGCAGCCGCGGAACGTGGTGTCCGTGTAGACGTTGGCGGTCACCTTCTGCATGGGTTCGGTTCTCCTCTTTGCTACGAACTTGTCCGGTGCGATCTCGACCCGCCCGCCCCGGGGCGGTCACTGGGTTGCGGTGAGTCCTCCGTCGATTCCGAGAATCTGTCCGGTCACGAACGACGAGGCGTCGGAGGCGAAGAACAGCACCGCCCCGAACAGGTCCTCGGGTTGGCCCACCCGGCCGATCGGAATGCGGGACACCACGGACGCCTTGAACGCCGGATCCCCGAGGAGCATCGCCACCTGCGGGGTGTCGACGAACGTCGGGGAGATGGCGTTGACGGTGATCCCGTGCTTGGCCCATTCCGTCGCCCACTGCCGGGTCAGGGAGTTGATCGCCCCCTTGGCCGCCACGTAGGCCGAGTACCCGGCGTTGATCCCGAGCAGGCCGCGCACCGAGGAGATGTTGATCACCCGGCCCCCCTGGCCCCGAGCGATCATGGCGCGCACCGCCGCTTGCGTCGGCAGCAGGGTGGCACGGACGTTCAACTCGTAGATCCAGTCCCATTCCTTGCGGGGATACTCCTGGGCGTCGAACAGGACTTTGCCCGCCCCGCCGCCGATGGCGTTGACGATGATGTCGACATGTCCAAACGTCTCGATGGTCTGAGCGATCACGCGCTCGGCATCGGCTTCGGCGGTCATGTCTCCGGGGACCCGGAGAGCGTTGGCACCCCGCTCACAGATGATGCGGACGGTCTCTTCGACCAGTTCCGCGGAGCGGTCCACGACGGCGACGCATGCCCCCGCCGACGAGAGCATCTTGGCCAGCGCCGAGCCGATGGCCCCGCCCCCACCGGGGACGATCGCCACCTTCCCGTCGAGCCGGAACCTGTCGAGAATCTCCATGTCTTCTCCTTATCGACCCTTCCGCGGCGCGAGCAGTCGTTGCCCCCGGCCACTGCCGCTCCAGCCGCTCAAGCCTTCTTCCAGTCGAGAAACCGCGCCTTGATGGCGGCGGCCGTCTTCTCCACCGAGATGCCGTACTTGTCGAGCAGCGCCGCATCCGGCCCCGACTCGCCAAAGGTGTCTGCCA
>DNGH01000232.1 GCA_003486285.1 Actinomycetota bacterium | reverse complement strand
GAACTCGCCGAGCTTGTGGCCCACCATCGACTCGGTCACGTAGACCGGAACGTGCTTGCGGCCGTCGTGGACCGCGAGGGTCTGGCCGACCATCTCGGGGATGATCGTCGAGCGCCGGCTCCAGGTCTTGATCACCCTCTTGTCCCCCGACTTGGCGGCGCGCTCCACCTTGGCGAGCAGATGCTCGTCGACAAAGGGACCCTTGGAGAGAGATCTACTCACAGCGGTACCTCACACGGCTGACAGCCGACAGCTGACAGCTGACAGCTGACAGCTTCGGACTGAAGACTGGAGACTGGTGACTGGTGACTCATCTCTGCCCCTTCTTGGTGCGGCGGCGCACGATCAGCGAGTCGCTGCTCTTCTTCTTGCGGGTCCGGCCCTCCGGCTTGCCCCACGGGCTCACCGGGTGACGGCCACCGCTCGCCTTGCCCTCACCACCGCCGAGGGGGTGGTCGACGGGGTTCATGGCGACGCCGCGGCTCTGCGGGCGCACGCCCTTCCAACGGCTGTGCCCGGCCTTGCCACCCTTGGTCAGTTCGGCCTCGGGGTTGCCCACCTGGCCGACCGTGGCGCGGCAATCGAGAGGAACGTTGCGCATCTCGCCCGAGGGAAGGCGCAGCAGGGCGAGATCGCCTTCCTTGGCGATCAACTGGATGCCGGAACCCGCGGAACGGGCCAGGCGGGCGCCGCCACCGGGGCGCAACTCCACGGCGTGCACCACGGTGCCCGCGGGGATGTTGCGCAGCGGCAGCGCATTGCCGGGACGAATCTCGGCGCCCGAACCCGACTCGAGACGGTCGCCGACGGCGACGCGCTGCGGGGCGATGATGTAGGCCTTCTCCCCGTCCACGTAGTGGAGCAGGGCGATGCGGGCGTTGCGGTTCGGGTCGTACTCGATCGACGCCACCTTGGCGGGAACCCCGTCCTTGGTGCGGCGGAAGTCGATGATCCGGTAGCGGCGCTTGTGACCACCACCCTGATGGCGCGACGTCATGCGGCCGTGCGCATTTCGTCCGCCCTTGGAGGTCTGCTTGTCGAGCAGGCTCTTCTCCGGGGTGGACTTGGTGATCTCGGCGAAGTCCGAGACGGTGCGGAAGCGCCGTCCGGCCGAGGTGGGCTTGTACTTCTTCACAGCCATGAGCGCACCTCGTCGCGGTTCGATCCGGAGGCAAGAGGCGCAAGCATGCAGCCTGCAGCGTGCAGCCCCGCCGGAGCCTGCATCCGGGCTGCAAGCTGCCTGCTGCAAGCCAAAACGATGGAGGATTGCCGCGTCATCTACTTCACTCCAAATATGTCTATCTCGTTGCCCTCGGCCAGGGTGACGAGGGCCCGCTTGGTGTCGTTGCGCTTGCCGATAGCGAAACCGGTGCGCTTGCGCTTGCCCTTGCGGTTGATGATGTTGACGCGGTCGACCTTGACCCCGAAGATCGACTCGACGGCGATCTTCACCTCGGACCGGTTGGACCTGGGGTCCACCTGGAAGGTGTAGGTGCCACGCTGCTCGATCAGGTCGTAGGACTTCTCGGAGACGATGGGGCCGATGATCACGTCGCGCGGGTTCTTCACGCCGCACCTCCCTCGTCTTCGATGACGAAGTCGTCGCGGGCCACGGCGAATTTGCCGGCGCCGACGCCGCTCACGGTGGCGCCGGTGAAGACCACGGTCTCAGCCCAGAGCACGTCGTAGGCGTTGAGTTGGTCGACGGGCAGCACGATGGCCTGCGGCAGGTTGCGCACCGAGCGCTCGGCGATCCCATCGCCACGGCCCAGCACGAACAGCACCTTGCCGCCCACACCCATCTGGCCCAGCATCGCCACGACCGCGCTGGTCTTGGGCTCGTCCCAGGCGAAGGAGTCGACGACACGCACTTCACCCTCGGCGGCACGAGCCGACAGGGCACTGGCGAGGGCGAGGCGGCGCATCTTGCGCGGGGTGCGCTGGGCGTAGCTGCGGGGCTTCGGACCGAACACCACCCCGCCGCCCTTCCACTGCGGAGAGCGGATCGAACCCTGGCGGGCACGCCCGAGGCCCTTCTGCTTCCACGGCTTCCTGCCGCCACCGCGGACCTCGCCGCGGGTCTTGGTGCTGGAGCTCCCGGAGCGCTGGGCAGCGAGGCGGGCGGTCACGACCTGGTGCATGACGGCGACGTTCGGCTCGATGCCGAAGATGGACGCCTCGAGCGTCATCTCGCCGGTCTGGCGACCGGTGGAGTCGTACACGCGAGCCTTGGGGGTCTCAGCCAATTGCCTTCACCGCCTCTCTCACGAGCACGACGGCTCCCTTGGCGCCGGGCACGGCCCCGCGCAGCATCAGCAGTCCCCGGGCGGCGTCGACCTCGACGATCTCGAGGTTGAGCACCGTGGTCCGCTCCCCGCCCATGCGGCCCGGCATCCGCATGCCCTTGAACACCCGCGAGGGGGTGGCGCAGGCACCGATCGAACCGGGGGCGCGATGGACCAGGTGGGCACCATGGCTGGCACCCTGGCCGGAGAAGTTGTGGCGCTTGATCACGCCCTGGAATCCCTTGCCGCGGCTCATACCGGCGACATCCGCCAGACCGCCCTTGGTCAGGACGTCGGCGACACCGATCTCCTGGCCCAGCTTGTAGGCATCGGGATCGTCCACCCGCACCTCCACGAGGTGCTTGTGCGGGGCCACCCCGGCGCGCTTGTAGTGGCCGGCCGCCGGCTTGGTGAGCTGCCCTTCGGCGAGCTCGCGGTAGGCGAGCTGTACCGCGGCGTAACCGTCGGTCTCGGGGCGCTTGATCTGGACGACGCGACAAGGCCCCGCCTTGATCACGGTCACCGGTATGGCCCGCGATTCGGCGTCGAAGATCTGGGTCATCCCCAGCTTCTCCCCGATGATCGCTTTCACGTCTTGATCTCCACTTCCACGCCTGCGGGCAGGTCGAGCCGCATCAGCGAGTCCACCGTCTTGGGCGTCGGCTCGAGGATGTCGAGCAGGCGCTTGTGGATGCGCATCTCGAAGTGCTCCCGGGAGTCCTTGTGGACGTGCGGGCCACGGATGACGCAGTAACGGTGGATCTCGGTGGGCAGCGGAACCGGGCCCTTCACCTTCGCCTGGGTGCGCACGACGGTCTCGGCGATCTTGCGCGCCGACTCATCGACGACTTCGTTGTCGTACGCCTTGAGGCGAATCCGGATCCTGTGTTCCTTGGCCATGCTGTAGGTCTCAGTTCTCTTGTTCGTTCAGTGGGTGTCGGGTTGTTGGGTGTCAG
>DNGH01000219.1 GCA_003486285.1 Actinomycetota bacterium | reverse complement strand
GCCGCCAGCGCCGCCGCCGCGCCCAGGCTGAACAACTGCCCGGCGACGAAGGCGGCGGCGGCCTCGATCGCCAGGGCGGCAACGACCATGGGCTCCTCCCGCATCACCCGCTCCAGCGGCGGGCTGATCAGTGAGGCCAGGCCGTAACCGGCGCCACCGGCGGCGATGAGTGCCGCGAAGTCGAGGCCCTCCGCATTGGCGCCGCGGAACTCGAAGGCCAGCAGCAGGAGCAGGTATCCGTTGATGAACCGCACCCCCGCGGTCGCCAAGCGCACCAGGCGCAGCGAACGCGGTGGCGGCGGCACCACCACCGGGGCCATGATCTCCTCGACTCCGAGTTCCCGGTCACGCCGCAGCGCTTCGCGGGGATCGGGGAGGCCGAGCGTGCTGAAGGCCGAGACCGCAAAGAACCCCGCTGCCATCGCCAGGGCGAGGGCCGGCTCGATGGCGGCAGCGGCGGCACCGAGGGGAAGCACCACCGCACCGGCGACGATGCCGATTCGGGCGAGGAGGGCATTGGCTCCGACCAGAGCCACCGGCTGGGGAAGCGCGATGGGAAGCATGCTCGACTTGGAGATGCCAAAGAGGCGCGACAGCACGAGCATCCCGATGGCCATCGGGTAGAGCCACAGTGTGGTCAGCCCCAGCATCATCACGATCGCCAGCACGGTGCGCAGCACCGCCGACGTGGTCAGCACCGCCCGATACACGCCCCGCATCCGGGAGAACAGGCCCCCGAGCAATGGGGCGACCACGGCGAAAGGCGCCAGCGTGATGGCCAGGTAGAGGGCGACGTTGCCGCGGGCGTCGGCCGTGGGCACCGAGAAGAAAAGGGTCCCCGCCAGTGCCACGGTGACCAGGGTGTCGCCACCAACGCTGGCGAACCACGACACCGCCAGCTGCTTGAAGGCCGGCCCGTGACGGCTGAACATGGCGTCGACGCGGCGGACCGCAAACCGAGCCGTACGGTTGGCAAGGCCACGCCGGGGAGGAAGCGAAGTCACGAGGGCAAGGTAGTCCGGAGGAGAGTTCGGAGTTCAGAGTTCAGAGTGCAGAGTGCAGACTTCAGAACCACTCTTGACTCTCGACTCTGAACTCTGAACTCTCAACTCTCCTCACAGAAGCGTCGCCGCCAGCTCGGCCAGCGGGCTGCGCACGGTGCGTTCCAGGGTGACGTGGCCGAAGAGGCGATGACCCTTGAGCTTCTCGATCATGGCGGCGGCGCCGCCAAACGGGGACACGTAGGGGTTGTCGATCTGGGAGAAGTCGCCGCAGAGCACCACCTTGGCATCGGGGCCGATGCGGGTCAGGATCACCTTCAGGGTGGACAACTCGAGGTTCTGCGCCTCGTCGATGATGACGAACTCGCCGGTGATCGAACGCCCCCGCAGGTAGGTGATCGCCGCCAGCTCGAGCGCATCGCGGTCCAGGAGTTCCTCGAGTGCGGTGCGGGCCGCCGCCGGGCCACCGTCGGAGAACAGCGCATAGAGATTGTCGTGGACCGCAGCCATCCACGGCGCCAGTTTCTCGTCGAGGTCGCCGGGCAGGTAGCCCACCTCCTGGCGTCCCACCGCGATCAGCGGCCGGTACACCGACACCTTGCGATAGCGACCCGCTTCCAGTACCTGCTCCAGGCCGGCGGCGAGGGCGAGGAAGGTCTTGCCGGTTCCCGGCGGGCCCATGATCGACACCGCGGGAATGGCGGGATCCAGGAGCAACTCGAGGGCGAAGGCCTGGCGAACGTTCTTGGTCTCGACGCCGAAGACCCGGCGATTCCCCGGCACCCGCACCAGCGTCGTCTCCGGCTCGACCTCGGCCACCTGGGCGATCGCCGACTGCGAGCCCGGGCCATGCATCACCACGAACTGGTTGGTGAAGAGGGTCTGTCCGGTGTCGAGGGTGATCTTGCCGTCGACGTAGAGGCGATCCACGGTGGCCCCGTCGACGGAGATCTCGGTGACACCTGAGTAGGACTGGTCGACGGCGACGGTATCGGCCCGATAGTCCTGCACCGGCACGCCGAGCTGGGCCGCCTTGATCCGCAGCGACGCATCCTTGGTGACCAGAACCGCCTCTCCGGGCAGCGCCGCCACCAGTTCCAGGCAGGTGGAGAGGATGCGATGGTCCGGCGTCTTCGGGTCGAGGATCTCGGGGAGCCGCTCCGAGTGGATCCCGTTCAGTTCGATGCGCAGCGTCCCACCGCTGGGCAACGCGACCGGGCGGGACATGCCCCCGGGACGGGAGGCGCCGTGCTCTTCGAGGAGGCGAATGGCGCGGCGCGCATTGGCGCCGATCTCGTCCATGAGGGTCTTCTTGTGATCGAGCTCTTCGATCACCACCAGGGGCAGAACCACGTCGTGCTCTTCGAACCGGAACAGCGCATTGGGATCTGCCAGGAGCACGCAGGTGTCGAGTACGTAGGTTCGCCGTTCGTCACCCAGGCGCATCGGACGACAGGCTTGTCGTTTCTGGTCCCAAGGTCAAGGATCACCCGAGGAGAGGCGGCGGCGGGTAGTACGGTCATCGGATGCGAATCGCCGTCATCGGAGCCGGATCCTGGGGCACCGCGATGGCCTGTGCCTGCGGACGGACCACCGAGACCACCCTGTGGGCGCGCCGCCCCGATCTGGCCGATCGCATCATGATGACGGGTTCGAACCCGGACTATCTGCCCGGGGTGCCGATCCCCGACACGGTGACCGCCACCACGAGCCTGGCCAAGGCGCTGGCCGACGCCGAGGTGGTGGTGATGGCTGTCCCCTCCCACGGATTCCGCGATGTCCTGGAGCAGGCCGCGCCGCACTTGCCGGCAGGACAGCCGATCCTGAGCCTCACCAAGGGCATCGAGCGCGACACGCTGCTGCGGATGACCGAGGTGATCCACGAAGTGGTCAGCGGCGCCGATCCCGACCGGGTCGGAGTCCTCACCGGTCCCAACCTGGCTATGGAGGTGGCACAGGGCCAGCCCACCGCGGCGGTGGTGGCGGTACGCGACCTCGACACCGCCGCCCGCCTGCAGCGCCTCCTCATGGGACCGACCTTCCGGGTCTACACCAACCCGGACGTCGTCGGGTGCGAATCGGCCGGGGCCCTCAAGAACGTGATGGCGATCGCCGCCGGCATGGCCCACGGCCTCGGATACGGCGACAACTCGATGGCGGCGCTGGTCACCCGGGCCCTTGCCGAACTCACCCGGCTCGGCGTCGCCATGGGCGGCAACCCCCTCACCTTCGCCGGGCTGGCGGGGATGGGAGACCTCATCGCCACCTGCTTCAGCGAGAAGAGCCGCAACCGCCGGGTCGGGGTGGAGCTGGGCAAGGGTCGGCCCCTCGCCGAAATCGTGGGAGAGATGAAGATGGTCGCCGAGGGGGTGAAGACCACGGCGGCGGTGCTGGCTCTCGCCGACCGCTACGGCATCGAGATGCCCATCGCCACCATGGTTGGTGCGGTGATCAACGACGGGCGACTCCCTGCCGAACTGGTGGAGGGCCTGATGATGCGGGAGGCCAAGGCCGAGCTGCACGGCATCGGCTGAGGCCACCCCGGCCCGATCTCTCACAAATCTGGAACCGGCCTACGGTGTCCCGGGTGAGAAGCCACTTCCCCAAGCGGCTCGGCATCGTTCTCCTCGCAGGGATCGTCGCCGTCAACACGCTGCTCGTGATCCCCTCGGTCCAGGCCGCAGAGTTGCGTGCCGTGGTCAAGGGCGACCGCGGCCCGGCCGTCATCGAGTTGCAGATCCGCCTCAAGGCGGCGTCACTCGACCCGGGGCCGGTCGATGGCGTCTTCGGCAGCCGCACCGACACCGCGGTCCGCAGTTTCCAGGGGGCTCGGTCGCTCCAGGTGACCGGAATCGTCGACACCGCCACCTGGACGGCACTGGGTGGCGCCGCCAATCCGGTTCTGGAGTCCGGTGATCGCGGCAGCCGAGTGCTCGAACTGCAGCGCCAACTCCTCGCCGCCGGCCACAACCCGGGGCCTCTCGACGGCGTCTACGGATCCAAGACCACCGCGGCGGTCGCCGCCTTCCAGACGGCGGCCTCGCTCCCCGCGACCGGCGACGCCGACCAGGCCACCTGGGATCGGCTCTTCACCTCGACGGTCTTGCTGCGGCGCGGCTCCACCGGCTCCGCGGTCGTGGAGGTGCAGACCCACCTCGCCGCACTGGGATTTCCCCCGGGCACCATCGACGGCAAGTTCGGGCTGCTCACCGAGGCCGCGGTGCGGGCCTTCCAGAGTTCCTACGTGCTGCGGGTCACCGGAGAGGTGGACCTCGCCACCCGTGACGCCCTGCGCCGCGAAGACACCGGTCCCGGCGCCATCCTCCTTCGACGCGGCGACCGCGGTGCCGCGGTGCTGGCGCTGCAGACCCGGCTCACTGGCGTCGGATTCTCCCCCGGCTCGCTCGACGGGGCGTACGGGGATCGCACCGTGGCCGCGGTGGATCGTTTCCAGAACACCTTCCGGCTCGGAGGCGATGGCAGCTTCGACGAGATGACCGACAAGCGCCTTGCCGCCTTCGAGCGTGATGCGGCGCGGGGTTACGCCGCCGGATACACCCCGGGTGGCGGAGCCGAGCAATGGCGTGGCCTGGTGACCGAGGTGTTCGCGCGTTGGGGTCTCGATGACCCGGCGTGCGCCAACGCGTCCGACCCCGCCACCTGCGTCCCCGGCCAAGTCGAGGCCGCCCTCGACGTCATGTACTGCGAGAGCAAGGGCACCCCGTTTGCGGTGAACGTGACCTCGGGTGTGACCGGACTGTTCCAGCACCGCTTGACCTACTGGGCCGAAAGGGTCGGCCGGGTGCGGGCGCAATTCTCCGACTTCCCCAGCGATGCCTCGCCCTATGAGCCGGAGCACAACATGATGATTGCGGCGCTGCTGGTCTGGGAGTCCCGCAACGCCCTGCTGCGCAACCTGGCGGCAGGTCGGTCGATCGACGACGGGCCACACCCGTGGAGTCACTGGACCTGCCGTAGGGCGATTGGGTAGGCACTAGGCACTAGGCACTAGGCAGGACCCTCGCCCCCTCGCGATCAGCGGCCGAGCCGCGCCAGTCCCGCTTGTGCCAGCGGTTCCACCACCGCACCCAGGCCGGCAAAGCGCTCGTCGCTGGTCTGGCCGCGGTGGTACCGGGCGTAGATCTGCTGGACGATCACCGCAATGCGGAAGGTGCCGAGCGCCCGGTACCAGTCCAGGTCGTCGAGGTCGAGGCCGGTACGCGCCGCGTATCGGGTGGCGACCGCGGCAGCATCCATGACGTCACCGAGGGCGACCGCATCGCCGGCGACCAGATCGACCACCCCGCCGTCGCCGCCCCAGTACGCCAGTGTCGTGCCGAGGTCGACCAGCGGGTCGCCCAGGGTGCACATGTCCCAGTCGAACACCGCCACCACCTCCCCGGCGGTGTCGATCATGGTGTTGTCCAGCTTGAAGTCGTTGTGCAACAGCACGGCGCGCTGCGGTGAAGGGAGGCGCGCCCCCAGCCGACGCCCGAGTTCGTCCATCGCCGGGACCGGGGTGGTGCGGGCGCGCTCCCACCGGTCGGACCATCCCCGCACCTGGCGCTCGGCAAAGCCGTCGGGCCGCCCGAGATCGGCGAGGCCGAGGCCGGCGAAGTCGACCATGTGGAGGTCGGCAAGGCGATCGACCAGCCGGGCCGCGACGCGGTGACGGAAGTCGGGTGACTGGTCGAGCGCCGCCGGCCACCTGCCGCGTACCACGTACCCGTGGCGCCGCTCCATCACCAGGAACGGCTTGTCCATGACGGCCGGGTCGTCGCAGAAGTGGAACGCCCGGGGAGCGGGTGGATAGCCCGCGTGCAGCACCGCGAGCACGCGGAACTCGCGGGCCATGTCATGGCTGCCGGGGGCGGTCGGACCGAGCGGCGGACGCCGCAACACCAACTCCCGCTCCCCCGCCATCACCAGATAGGTCAGGTTCGCCTTGCCGCCGGGGAACTGGGCGAACGAGATCGGGACGTCTCCGACCAGTTCGGGCAGTTGCGTCCGCAGGTGGCGGGCCACGGCCTCCTCGTCGAACCGCTCCTCGGCCCGAATCGGCGCGGTGTCCCCGCTCACCCCACCGCCGCCGGGAGCACGGCGCCGCGAGCCGCATCGGCCTCGGCCGACACCACCGGAGTGGGCTTGCGC
Organism: Actinomycetota bacterium; assembly: GCA_003486285.1. Taxonomy (GTDB): domain Bacteria; phylum Actinomycetota; class Acidimicrobiia; order Spongiisociales; family UBA11373; genus UBA11373. Next base: position 1,594 of record DNGH01000219.1, on the reverse strand, counting down.
CACGAGATCCACAGCACCACAGCCAGCGCCACGACACCGGCCGCCAGACCGGTCCACTGGTTCCAGGTGAAGGGCCCGGCGGTGGCATCGGCACCGGGGAGGTCGGTGTTGCGCAGGAAGTCGAGGGCAAACCGCTGCAGGCCATACCACGCGCCCCACACGAAGATCAGGGTGCCGTAGCGAATCGTCGACCAGCGGCGCGCCAGCAGGTAGAGGAGTCCCAGCAGCAGGGCCGCACCGATCAGGTCGTACATGGCGACGTGGTGATAGATGCCGGGCACGTCCCCGGCCACGGGAGCCCGACACAACCCGTCCGGTCCCGCGGTGGCCGTGATGCACTCCAACGCGTTGTGTTGCGGGGCGAGGTCGTAACCCGGCTTCACCGCGTAGCCGAAGAACGCGCTGGTCGTCGATCCGAGATGCTCGACGATGAACATGTCGCCGATGCGTCCCACCACGGTGCCGATGGCCAACCCGAACGACGCCATGTCCATGTGGGCGGCGACGTCGATGCCGAGGCGTCGCATCCGCCACCCGCCCACGATGATGCCGCCGGCGAAGCCGCCCATGATCGAGAAGGTGCCGAACGGCTTGAGGGCCTCGACCCAGCCTTCGTCGAGGTGGGCGGGGACGGTGAAGTAGCGGGCTCCGAGCAGGGAGGCGACGAGTGCCCAGCTCAGCACCGACATGATCTTCTCCTCGTCGAAGCCGCGGCGCCGGGCCTCGCGCACCATGAGGGTCGCTCCCACCACGAAGCCGACCCCGGCCATCAGGCCGTGGAGCGAAAGGCGCAGCGGGCCGAATTCGAAGATCGGGATCGGCGGGTATGAGATCGAAGCGAGCATGGGAGCAACCGTAACAGCGGCGGTCCGGTGTGGAGCCGGCTACACCCGGCCCCAGGCGAGCAGCGCCAGCACGATCGCTCCGGCCAGCGGGAGCGCCAGGTAGGCCGCCTCTCGCAGCGAGTGGGGCCTGGGCCGGAGGACGACGGCCGCCAGCAGCAATCCCCCGACGCCGAGGGCCGAGCCGACCGCGACCACCACCTGATCCCTCACGATGCGTCCACGAGCACGTCGAGTGCCACCGCCCCGAAGAGCAGGGCGAGGTACAGGTTCGAGTAGCGGAACAGCGTCATCGCCTTCCCGGGACGGGTCATGACCATGGCCGCTCCCACGACGAAGCCGCCACCGAGGACGATGGCGACCACCAGGTAGACCGCGCCCAACCCCGCCACCGGCTGGAGGAGCAAGGTGATCCCGGTGAGTGAGATCGCATAGAGGAGGATCTGACGGACCGTGACCGCCTCGCCGGCGACGACGGGAAGCATCGGGATCCCGGCCGCGGCGTAGTCGCCGCGGAACCGGAGTGCCAGGGCCCAGAAGTGCGGTGGGGTCCAGAAGAACACGATGGCGAAGAGCAGCCACGCCTCGAGGGAGAGCGACCCGGTGACCGCTGCCCATCCGATGAGAGCGGGGGCGGCGCCGGCGGCGCCACCGATGACGATGTTCTGGGGCGTATGGCGCTTCAGGGCGATCGTGTAGATCACCACGTAGAACCCGAGGGCGCCGATGGCGAGAACCGCGGCGAGCCGCGT
>DNGH01000063.1 GCA_003486285.1 Actinomycetota bacterium | reverse complement strand
ATCATCGACACCGGGCGGCCGGCCCGGACCATCTCCCCGAAGGCAGCGCCGGGTGCGAGCAGGTGCGGCTGGCCCACCACCTCGTCGAGGCTGCGGGGACGCAGCCGCGCCGCCAGCGGCTCCGCAGACCGCCGGTGCGCCTCCCGATCGGCCGCGAACAGATCGCCCATCAGGACCCCGGCGGCTCCCCCGCCAGCGACGCCCTCACCTCGGGACGCAGGTCGATGCCCAGCTCCCGGAGTTGATGGTCGTCCACCACGCTCGGCGAGTCCGTCATCGGGTCGTACCCGGTCTGCGTCTTGGGGAAGGGCATCACTTCACGGATGTTGGGCTCGTCCTGGAGGACCATCACCAGTCGATCGAGACCCACGGCAAAGCCGGCATGCGGCGGCGTGCCGAAGCGCAGGGCTCGCATGAACCAGCCAAATCGCGACTCCGCTTCGGCGTCGGAGATCCCGAGGATCGAAAACACCTCGCGCTGCACCCGCGGGTCGTGGATCCGCTCCGAGCCGGACCCCAGCTCCACGCCGTTGACCACCAGGTCGTAGGCCCGGGACAGGGCGTTCTGCGGGTCGTTGCGCATCTCCTCGACGCGATACGGGGCGGTGAAGGGATGGTGCTCCGGGGCGAGATTGCCGTCGTCGTCCACCGCGAAGACCGGAAAGTCGACCACCCACAGGAAGTCGAGGGCGTCGTGTCCCCCGGGACGGCCCAGGTCGAGCCGGAGCGCGCCGAGCACGGATCGCGCCGCCTTGGCGCGATCCCCGACGAGGAGCAGCAGGTCGCCGGGCGCGGCACCAAGCGCCTGCTTGAGCCCCTCCTGCTCGGGAGTGCCGAGGTGTTTGGCCACGGGTGACCGCAACGTCCCGTCGGCCTCGACCACGGCCCACACCAGGCCCTTGGCGCCGAGCGTGCGCGCCCGCTCCACCAGTCCATCCAGCATCGAGCGCGTGGTCTCCCGGGGACCGGCGTTGATCCCGGCCACCAGCCCTCCGGCGGCGAGGACCGCGGCGAACGCCTGGAATCCGGTTCCTGTGAACACCGGACCGAGGTCGACGAGCTCCATCCCAAAACGGGTGTCCGGCTTGTCCGACCCGTAGCGCCGCATCGCCTCGTGCCAGGTGATGCGCGGGAACGGCAGGGGCAACTCGACGCCGCGCAGCTCACGCGCCACGGCGGCGATCACCGGCTCCAGGGCGGAGAACACCCCCTCCCGGTCCCAGAATGAGCCCTCGATGTCGAGCTGGGTGAACTCGATCTGGCGATCGGCACGGAAGTCCTCGTCGCGGTAACACCGCGCGATCTGGTAGTAGCGCTCGACCCCACCCACCATCAGGAGCTGCTTGAAGAGCTGCGGCGACTGCGGCAGGGCGTAGAACGAGCCCTGACGCAGCCGGCTCGGCACCAGGACGTCGCGCGCCCCCTCCGGAGTGGACTTCACCAGCGTCGGGGTATCCACCTCGAGAAAGCCCTGGGCGAGCATCGTGGTGCGCATGGCGCCCATCGCCCGGGAGCGCGCCACCAGATTGGCCGCCATGCGCGGGCGGCGCAGGTCGAGGTAGCGGTACTCGAGCCGCCGGTTCTCGTCGACGTCCGCACGATCGTCGATGCGGAACGGGAGGGGATCGGACGGCGAGAGCACGATCACTGCCGTGGCGGCGACCTCGACCGCGCCGGTGGGGAGGTCGGGATTGGCGGTCCCCGGGGGTCGCAACCGCACGGTTCCCGACACGGCGATGCAGTACTCGTCGCGCAGGGTGCGGCCCAACTCGGTCACCTCCGGATCGGCCACCGGGTCGATCACGACCTGGACCACGCCCGTCGCCTCGCGCAGGTCGACGAAGAGGACACCGCCGTGATCGCGGATCGAAGCGACCCAGCCGGCGAGCCGGACCTCGCGGCCGGCATCGGCCTCTCCCAGGGCTCCCGCCCGGGCCGTCCTCAACGGTTCAGCCACGCGCCGACCTCCTCGATGTCCACCGCCGCTTCCTCACCCGTCGCCAGGCGCTTCAACCGCACCTGGCCGGCGTCCCACTCGTCTCCGACGATCGCCACGACCGCAGCGCCGCTGCGGTCGGCCGCCTTGAACTGCGCCTTCAGGGAGCGATCGCCCCCGGTCCAATCGACGCGATGCCCCGACGCCCGCAGCGACCGCACCCAGGCCCCCGCCGCACCGGAGCGCACCGGGGTGGCAACGGCGACGAACAGGTCGAGCCGGGGGGGCGCCGGCTCGGGCATGGCCGCCACGATCCGATCGCACCCCAACGCCACACCGACTCCCGCCACCGGGACCCGGCTCCCCACCAGTTCGGCGAGCGGGTCGTAGCGCCCGCCCCCGCCCAGCGCCGACTGGGCCGCCTCGAATGCGGTCGAGTAGAACTCGAACACGGTCCGGTTGTAATAGTCCAGGCCCCGCACGAGGCGGGGGGCAATCTCATAGGCGATCCCGGCCTCCTCCAGCCCGGCGCGCACCGCGGCGAAGTGTGCCGCCGTCTCCGGCCCGAGGTGGTCCAGAGGCACCGGTGCCGCAGCCACCAGCGCGGCGTCGGCCTTGGAGTCGAGCACCCGGAGCGGGTTGTCGTCGATGCGGCGCCGGGAATCCGGCGAGAGCTCGCCGGCGACCCCGCGCAGATAGTCGCGCAGCAGGTCGCGGTATTGCGACCGGTCGGCGGCATCTCCGATGGAGTTGAGTTGCAGCGTCACCCCGGGCACGCCGAGCTCGGTGAGGAGGCGATGCGACATTTCGATGATCTCGACGTCGGCCCGGGAATCGGGGTCGCCCACGCACTCCAGGTCCACCTGATAGAACTGGCGGCGCCGGCCCTTCTGCGGCTGCTCGTAGCGGAACTGCGGGCCTGCCGCGGCCAACTTCATCACGCCGGTGCCGCCGGACTCCAGGTACGCCCGCACGATCCCCGCCGTGAACTCGGGCCGCAGCGTCACCGACCGGCCCCCCTGGTCTTCGAAGGTGTACATCTGCTTCTCCACCACGTCGGTGCCGGCGCCGACGCCGCGGGAGAACAGCTCGGTGCTCTCGAGCACGGGCATGACCGCCAGGTCGTAGCCGTACCGGGCGGCGAGATCGTCGAACCCGCGCAGCAGCGCCCGCCACCTGGCGGACTCCGGAGGAAGGATGTCGTCTGTGCCCTTGACGCGGGGAATCACGTGCGGAAAGCCTCGAGGAACGGGTTGGACTGGCGCTCGCGGGCCAGGGTAGTGGTGGGCCCATGCCCGGGCAGCACCGTGGTGTCGGGGGGAAGCGTCAGCACCCGCTCCCCCATGCTCCGCATCAATGCCCCGAAGTCACCACCGGGGAGATCGGTGCGCCCGATCGAGCCGGCGAACAACTGGTCCCCGCTGCACAGGACTCCCGCCGCCGGCAGGTGAAAGCAGCAGTGACCCGGGGTGTGGCCGGGGGTGTGGATCACCTCGATCGACAGTCCCGCCAACGCCAGCACCTGGCCGTGGTGCAGTTGCTCCCAGCGTTCGGGGCGAGCGAAGTCCCCGGGCGGAACCACCCCCCACAGCATGCGCAGCTGCTCGCCCGGGTCGAGCGCCAGCCAGTCGTCATCGGGATGGAGATAGGCGCTCACGGCAAAGCCGGTGGTGATGTTTCCGGCACCACCGATGTGATCGGCGTGCCCGTGAGTGGCGAGCAGCGCCACCGGCGCCAGGTCGTGGCGGGCGAGCAACTCGGCGACACCGGCCGCATCCGGAGGGGCGTCGACGATCACCGCCGGGCCGCTGCGCTCAGGAGCCAGCACCCAGCAATTGGTGCCGGCCAGCCACAGCGCGGAGCCGTCGAAGAGCATGCCAGGAGGTTAGGGAACCCGCTACCCGCTACCCGCCAGAGCGTCGCCCGTCGCCCGTCGCCCGTCGCCCGCAGGTCCACCTCCGACGGGGCTGCAAGCTGCACGCTGCAGGCTTGCCCGGCACCCGGCACCCGGC
>DNGH01000136.1 GCA_003486285.1 Actinomycetota bacterium | reverse complement strand
AGCGGTCAGCGGTCAGCCAGACTGGTGACTCCCGCTCAGTCGTCCAACTGTCTGAGAAACGAGATCGGGACTTCGTTGTCGGGGCAGATCTCGACCAACAGCGGGTAGGGGTTCTGCAGGTTGCTCAGATCGACCCGACCCGATCCCGGCATCCATCCGAAGTGCAGGTGCGGCGAGTCGGCATTGCCCGACGATCCGAGACGACCGATGACGTCCCCCGCCTCCACCCGGGTACCGGTCCAGATCCACTTCTCCCAGTAGTCGAGGTGGGCGTAGTAGTAGACGTCGCCGGTGGAGTCGGCGCGGATGTAGATCTGCCGCCCGCCCTGGCGATGCCAGTTGGCCTGGACGACGACGCCGTCCTCGATCGTCTGTACCGGGATGCCGCGCTTGCCCGTCATGTCGATGCCCTTGTGTGACCGGTCGCCGGGACGGGCGTCACCCCAGTTGTTGATGAACCAGTTGGTGCCCTGGACGGGACACACCCGCTCCGGACCGAGGCCGGTGGCGGCGCGGCGCAGGGAGTCGAGCGCAGCGGCGAAACGCAGCCAATCCGCGGCGAGACCGTCCGCAAGCCATGCCTCGAGCGGGTCGAGGTCGGCGCCGCGGATCACCTCGGCAGTGGTCACGGCATCGGCGTCGCGGGGCAGCGACTGCAGCACCGCCATCGCCTCCCAACTCAGCGAGGCGAGCAGGGTCCGCTCGGCTTCGTAGAGCAGCGTCCCGATGAACACGGTGAGCCCTGCCTGGTCGATCTGGCGCAGTGCCTCGCGGTCGGCCCCCGGGTCCAGTCCGCGCGAGTAGAGCGTGGCGGTCGTGGCCTCGGCCCGTGCCGTCAACGCATTGAGGGGAAACAGGGTCGAGGGCCCGGACCAGTCACCTTCCTGGGCCGCGGCAGTACCAGCTCCCAGCATCAGCACAACGGCGAGGGCTACGGCGCGCAACATCGGGCCGCGAGACTAGGCAACCCCGGGGCCGTCAGCGCCGGGGCACCACGACGGGTTCGCCGCCCGGGCCCTGCATCAGGTGGACCCGGGCGCCGGAGAATCGGGCGATGGCCGCTTCGCTGAGTACCTCGGCCGGGGCTCCCTGAGCGATCACGGTGCCGGCGTCGAGCAACAACAGCCGTCCGGCGTATTGAGCGGCGAAGGTGAGGTCGTGGATGGCGGCGATCACCGCGATCCCGCGCTCGACCCGCAACTCGTCCACCAGATCGAGGACCTGCTGGGCGTGGCCGATGTCGAGGGAGGTGGTGGGTTCGTCGAGGAGCAGCACCCCCGCCTCCTGGGCCAGCGCCCGGGCCAACACCACCCGCTGCCGCTCGCCGCCCGAGAGGGTGCCGAGGCGGCGCCCGGCGAGATCGGCGGCATCGAGGCGAGCCAGCGCCCGACGCGCCGCCGCCACATCGGAGGGACCCTCGATGCCGAAGTACCCGGCGTAGGGGATCCGTCCCAGGAGCGTGTAGTCGAGAACCGACATGTCCTCGGGGAGCACCCGGTGCTGCGGCACCATCGCGATGGCGGCGGCAGCGCGCCGCGGGCTCATCGTCGCCACGGCGACCCCATCGACCTGCACCATGCCGCGATGCGGGATCGTCCCTGCAACCGCCCGCAGCAGTGAGGTCTTGCCCGAGCCGTTGGGCCCGACCAGCGCCAGCCACTCCCCTGCCGCCACCGTCGCATCGACTTCCGTAACCGCGACCCGGTCTCCAAACGAGACCCCGACTCCGTGCAGGACGAGCTGGCTCATCGCTCACCGGCCCGGGTCGACGTCCGCAGCACCAGGAGGAAGAACGGACCACCGATGAACGCGGTGACCACACCGATGGGAATCTCGGCGGGACTGAGCACGCTGCGCGCGATCAGGTCGGCCACGACCATGAAGGCGCCACCGCCGAGCACGCTCAGCGGGAGGATCACCCGGTACGACCCACCGACGAGCAGGCGCACCGTGTGGGGCACGATGATGCCGACGAACCCGATGAGGCCGCTCACCGCCACGGCACCTGCGGTCGCCAGGGTGGCGGCGAGCACGACGACGATGCGCACCCGCTCCGGACGCACCCCGAGGGTGCGGGCCTCCTCCTCACCGACGGCAAGGGCGTCGAGCAGGCGCCGGTGCAGCAGCACCACTGTGATGCCCACCGCGGCGTAGGGGACGAGTAGCAGCACCTCCTGCCATCCCGCGGTGCCGAGGCGCCCCAGTATCCACGAATAGACCTCGCGGATCGCATCGGTGTTGCGCTGTTGCACGAAGGTCTGTGCCGCGGTGAGGAACGCGGCGACGGCGACCCCGGCGAGGATCAGGGTGGATCCGGTGCGCCGTCCTCCCGCCGCCGCTCCCAGCCCGTATGCCAGCGCCACCGCGGCCACCGCGCCCAGGAAGGCGGCGACACCGACCAGAAGCGAACCCGATCCCGCGGTGACGATCGCCAGCGTCGCTCCCAACCCGGCGCCGGCGGCCACCCCAAGCAAGTAGGGGTCGGCAAGGGGATTGCGGAACACTCCTTGATAGGCGCCGCCGGAGACGGAGAGGATGGCCCCGACCAGCAGCGCCAGCACCACCCGGGGCAGGCGCAACTCGAAGAGGATCGCCACCTCGCGGGTGGAGAGCCCCGAGTCCACGGAGACGAACGGAAGCCGGTCCACCAAGGCCGCCAGCACCTTCCCGGGGGGCAGCGACGCCGGCCCGATCAAGACTCCGGCCAAGGCCGCGCCGACCACCACCGCAATCGCGATGACCAGCGCGGAACGCGGGATGCGGCGCTGCTTCAGGAGCCCTCCCCGTAGACCGCGGCGGCCACCGCCCGCAGCAGATCGACGATGCGCGGTCCCCAGCGAGAGGCGAGCGCCTCGTCGATCACGATCACCCGCCCTCCGGAGACCGCGGCCATCTCGTCCCACCCGGGACGCGCCCCGACCACCTCCGGGGTCTGCCCGCAACACGCCGCGTCACCGAGGAACACGAAATCCGGATCGGCGGCGACGATGAACTCTGCCGACAACTGGGGATAGCCGCCCCCGGCGGCATCGGCGATGCTGGTCAGGCCGAGCAGCCCGTAGAGCGACCCGAGGAACGTGTCCGAACCGATGGAGAAGTAGGTCGCATCGAGCTCGTGGTAGTAGGTCATCGCCCGCACCGGTTGCGGCAGGTCGGCGACGATCGCGGCGATATCGGCCCGCATCGTCTCCACCAGCGCTGCGGCCGCGCTGCGGTGCCCGGTGATGTCTCCGATCTCATCGATCTGGCGATATACCCCCTCGAGATCGGCGGGAGCATCGAGCACCAGCACCGGGATGTCGAGACGGCCCAACCCGCCCACCAGGTCATTGGGATCGAAGGTGACGATCACCAGGTCGGGATCGAGTGCGGCGAAGCCCTCCACGCTCGGGTTGAACGCATCGATGCGGGGAAGCGCCGCCGCGGCGGTGGGATGGTCGGAGAAGGCGTCGACCGCCACCACCGCATCCCCGGCGCCGATGGCGAACAGGATCTCGGTGTGGGTGGCGGATCCCGAGATGATGCGTGTGGGAGGTTCGGTGAGCGTGATCCCGGCAATCACCCGGGGAAAGCCGTCTCCGGCTTCGGTAGTGGGGGTGGCATCGTCGCCGCACGCCGCGGCGAGCACTGCCAGCAAGGCGAGGACCGCAAACGGTCTCCTCATAGCAAAACCTCCTCGAAATCCGAGGAGGAGGTGTCGTGCCGGATGGCGGGCGACCCTTCCTCCGAAGGCCTCCAAACCGACCCGACGTCAGGCGACCCGACTCGTCCCCTTGCGGGGCTTCACGGTTGCGGGACAGCGCCGGATTCGCACCGGACTTCGCTGGACGGCGGACCACAGTCGTCTGTGACTGCGGGGCAATCGTAGGCACCTGCAGTCGGGGGCGCAGTCGGCACCGGCGATTCGGTCCTGCCACTCAGTGGTGGACACCGAGGGTCGGCGCACTGTGGAGGCTCAGGAGGCTTTCGCCCCTGGCCTCTTCGCGGTCGCGTGGCGCAGGGTACGAAGGGGTTCGAACGCGTCCGAAGGAGGTCGCTCGTGCGCCGCTTCACCATCCCCGCTCTTGTCGGCATCGTCATCCTGTCGGCGTGCTCGTCGTCCGCGGGCACAGGCGACTCGACTACATCTGTGGGGAAGGTGGAACCGCGTGCGGATGCGACCTATCGCGGCGACCTCGTCGGCGCGGCGGGGGTGTCGGGTTGGGTGAGCTTCAAGACCTCGGCTTCTGGTGATGTCATCGATCCGCTCGTGTGGCTCGACATGACGGCTTACGACTGCGGCGGTGGTGTGAGGATGACCTCGGGTCAAGGAGTCTCACCCATCGGTGTCACGATCGCCGTAATCGACGGGCGCTTCGTGTACGACAGCACGGTCACCTGGCGAGGAGCCTTCACCTCCGACTCTTCGGCGACGGGGACTGTGCAGGGCAACCTCGTGCAACCGGACTGCCCGTTCGGACCATTCGAGTGGACGGCCGGCCTGACCTCGGTGGCTGAGCCGACGACCACCACCGTTCAAGCTGCAGGCAACACCTCCACAACCGCCGGCGGCGCCGGCGAATACGCCGCGTTGTGCACCATCAACCAGCAGATGGTCGACCGAGCCGCGGAGATCACGCCGGACATCGAAGACGTCGACTTCTGGGAGTCACAGCGTGACGACAACGCGCTCATGGTGGATCTGGTCCCGGACACGCTGCGAGCCGACATGGCGCTGACTGCCGAAGCCTGGCGCCGATTCGTCGATCTGCTCTCCGAGTACGGCTACAACTCCCAGACGATGCTCACCGCGTTGGGCAACGAGGGCTACACGAACATCTTCACGCCGGAGGTCACTGCCGCCAGCGCCCGCGTCCAGGAGTTCATCACCGTGACCTGCGGGCGGTGACGGCGCACCAACCGGCGCCGCAACCGCGCGACGCGGGTACCCTTCTTCGATGCCCCGCTCCATTCGCATCGT
>DNGH01000313.1 GCA_003486285.1 Actinomycetota bacterium | reverse complement strand
AACGGCTCGGGCAAGTCCACGCTGTGTCATGCCCTGATGGGCCGCCCCGGGTATGAGGTGACGGGAGTCGCCGCGGTGGGCGGGGTCGATCTGCTCGACCGCGACGTCGCCGAGCGGGCCGCCGTAGGGTTGTTCGAGGTGTTCCAGTACCCGGTCGAGATTCCGGGAGTGACCCTGGGCGACCTGCTCGCCGAGATGGCCGCCGCCGGCGGCCCCGAGGTGGCGACGAGGGCGGCGGTGGCCCTGGAGCAGCTCGACACCGCGGGCTTCGTCGATCGCGCCGTCAACGTCGGCCTCTCCGGCGGCGAGAAGAAGCGGTCCGAGATGACCCAGTTGCTCGCCCTGGCCCCGCGCATGGCGATCCTCGACGAGCTCGACTCGGGGCTCGACGTCGATGCGGTGCGCGATGTCGCCAACGCGGTGGAGGCCATGAGGCATCCGGGGATGGGGATCCTGGTGATCACCCACTACACCCGGGTTCTGCGCTATCTCCAGGTGGATCGGGTCCACGTCATGCTCGACGGGCACATCGTCGAGAGCGGCGGCCGCGCCCTGGCGGACCGATTGGACGCCGAGGGATACGACGGGCTGCGGCGCCGGGTCGGCCTGGCCCAGCCCGACGAGGATCCCTTCCTCAAGGGCCTCTAGCCGTTCGGGTCCAATCGGCCCTGGCCTCGCGGAGCCAGGGGTTTACCCTTGAGCCCAGATCGAAGGAGCAGGTCGCAATGCGGATCGAACGTGACTCGATGGGTGAGATGCAGGTTCCGGACGATGCCTACTACGGGGCATCGACCCAGCGGGCGGTGGAGAACTTCCCGATCTCCGGCCTGCGGTTTGGGCGCCGGCTGATCGCCGCCCTGGGGATGATCAAGTCGGCAGCCGCCGAGGAGAACGACGCCCGCGGGATCATCCCCGCCGACGTCGCCAAGGCCGTCCGCACCGCAGCCGAGGAGGTCATGGCCGGCAAGCTCGACGACCAGTTCGTCCTGGATGTCTTCCAGACCGGCTCGGGGACGTCGTCGAACATGAATGCCAACGAAGTCATCGCCAACCGCGCCAACGAACTGCTCGGCGAGCCCCGCGGCAGCAAGAAGGTGCATCCCAACGATCACGTCAACGCCGGGCAGTCGTCGAACGACGTCATCCCGGCGGCGATCCACATCGCCGCAGTCGCGGCGTTGCGGGAGGACACGATCCCGGCTTTGACGCGCCTCGCCGCGGCCCTCGACGACAAGGCCGCGGAGTTCGACCACATCGTCAAGACCGGCCGCACCCACCTCATGGACGCGACTCCGATTCGGCTCGGCCAGGAGTTCAGCGGTTACGCCGCCCAGGTCCGGCTCGGGGCGCAGCGCCTCGAACTGGCCCTGCCCGGCCTCGAGGAACTGGCGCTGGGTGGAACCGCGGTGGGGACCGGGATCAACACCCCCGCCGGGTTCGCCGCCGCCGCGATCGCCCGGATGGCAGAGCGGACCGGCTATCCCTTCAAGGAGGCGGCGAACCATTTCGAGTCGCAGGCTGCCAAGGACGCCGCGGTCTTTGCCAGTGGAGCGCTGAAGACGGTGGCGGTCTCGATGTTCAAGGTCGCCAACGACCTCCGCTGGCTCGGGTCCGGGCCGCGCACCGCCATCGGCGAGATCAGCCTTCCGGCGACGCAGCCCGGGTCGTCGATCATGCCGGGCAAGGTGAACCCCGTGATGACCGAATCGGTGATGCAGGTGGCGGCGCAGGTGATCGGCAACGATGCCGCCATCACATGGGCGGGGGCCAACGGCAACTTCGAGCTGAACGTGATGATGCCGGTGCTCGCCCACAACCTGATCGAGTCGGCCGAACTGATCGCCTCGGTGGCGGATGCCTTCCGGGAGAAGTGCGTCGTCGGCATCAAGGCCAACGAGGCCCGGGCGGCGATGCTGCTCGACCAGAACATCTCGATCGTGACCGCCCTCGCCCCCAAGGTGGGCTACGACAAGTCGGCGGAGATCGCCAAGAAGGCGTTTGCCACCGGCAAGGGGGTGCGCGAGGTGGCCCTCGAGGTCACCGGCCTGCCGGCGGCGGAACTGGACCGCCTGCTGGACCTGTACCCGATGACCGAGGGCGGGATAGCCGAGTAGTGGTGCCGGGTGCCGGGCGCCGGGTGCCGGGTGCCGGAATCGTTACCCGTTACCGGTTGCCGGTTCGGGCTGGAGGACGTCTGGCCGACCGCTGACCGCTGACCGCTCTCTGCTTTCTCTCCGGCTCGTCACCCAGGCGCCGATCAGGATCAGGGCCATGCCGACCAGGGCGATGCCGTGGATCTTCTCGTCGCGGACTATCACGCCGAGGATGATCGCCACCACCGGGACGAAATAGATCGCCACCGAGCCGCGGGTGCTGCCCACCCTTCCCACCAGATTGGTCATCAGCACCAGGGCCAGCCCGGTGCCGAGGATCCCGAGGGGCACCATCGCCAGTGCCGAGTCCCAGGCCCATGACGAGTCGCGCAGCTCGAAGAGCCCGATCGGGGCCACCACCACCATCGCCACCAGCTGGGTGCGCAGCAGGACCGGAGCGGCTCCATAGCGCTGCTGCAGTGGCACCGCCATGTTGTTCGCCAGCCCGTAGGCGATGACCGCGATCACGATGAGGCCGGTGCCAAGGGCGGTGGCACTCGAGTCGCGCAACTCGGGGAGGAAGATTCCCACCATCCCGATGAAGCCAATGGCGATCCCGAGCAACTGGCGGCGCGGCGGCAGGCGGCGCATCAGCAGCGTCGCCCACAGCGCCGCGGTGATGGGAACCGCGCCGTTGATCATCCCGGCCACCGACGAGTCGATCCATTGCTGCGCTATCGGGATCAACGACAGCGGGATCGCCATCCAGATGATCCCCAGGGCGGCGACCCGGGCACGATCCAGCCGATCGATGGGACGGCGCGCCGCCGGCACCAGGGCCAGCGCCCCGGCCCCGAGGACGAGGCGAGCCAGAGTGACCACGCCGGGCTCGAAGGCGTCGAGGCCGATCGCCATGAACACGAAGGACGATCCCCAGATCAGGGCGATGCCGCCGAGCATGGTCCAGTCGAGGAGGCTGAAGGCGTCGGCGTGGGTGCCGTGGGAGGTGAGCGCAGTGCGGCCGCGAGTGGTCATGACGATGTAGGACCCCGGAACCCCCCACCCGGTTGCACCCGATCCGGCGGCATCACGCCGTCCCGTCGGCGAGCGCCTGCTGCAGGGTGGCCCAGGGGAGATCGGCGCACTTCACCCGCACCGGGAACCGGCGCACCCCGGCAAGCGATTCGAGGTCCCCCAGGGCGGCCCCGGGGCGCTCCGGATCGAGGCCGGGATCGCCCTCCTCGATGTCGAGGAGGCGCTTGACCCGATGGATCAGTTCGTCGACCTCGGCGAGGGTCTTGCCGACGATGCGGTCGGCCATCATCGAGGCCGAGGCCTGGCTGATCGAGCACCCCCGCCCGGTCACCGCCGCCTCGGCCACCTTGCCCTCCGCGATCACCAGATCGAGCGAGATCTCGTCGCCGCACAGCGGATTCGTGCCGTCGGCGTGGGCGGTGGGCGACTCGAGCCGACCGGAGCGACGCGGGTTGCGGTAGTGGTCGAGGATGACCTGGCGATAGAGCTCGTCAAGTGACACCGAACAGCCTCCGTGCCTCGTGCAGCGCCGCGATGAGCGTGTCGACCTCGGCGGGGACGTTGTACAGATAGAACGAAGCCCGCGCCGTGGCGGGCACGTCGAGGTGGCGCATCAGCGGCTTGGCGCAATGGTGCCCGGCCCGCACCGCCACCCCGGACTGATCGAGGATGGTGGCCAGGTCGTGGGGGTGGATGTCGGCGAGGGTGAACGAAACCGCACCGCCACGTAACGCGGTGTCGCTGGGCCCGTAGACCTGGAGGTCGGGGATGGTGGCGAGGCGGTCGAGGGCGTAACCCGTCAACTCCCGCTCGTGCTCCCGGATGCGGTCCATGCCGACCGCGGTGAGGTAGTCGACGGCGGCACCGAACCCGACCGCCTCGGCGATCGGGGGAGTGCCGGCCTCGAACTTGTGGGGGATGTCGGCCCAGGTCGAGTGGTCGAGAAACACGTCCCGGATCATTTCGCCGCCACCCTCCGCAGGCTCCATCTCCTCGAGACGATCGCGCCGCCCCCACAGCGCCCCGATCCCGGTGGGGCCGAGCATCTTGT
>DNGH01000098.1 GCA_003486285.1 Actinomycetota bacterium | reverse complement strand
CGGGTGCCGGGTGTCGGGTAACCGGTAACCGCCTACCGCCTGGTGCCTTCCATGGCATCGCGATAGGCGATGAGATACGACCTGGTCACGGCCGCCCCCGAAAATGCCGCGGCCCGCTTCCGCGCCGCGGCCCCGAGACGCGCCTGGGCCTCCGGGTCGGCGAGCACAGCGGCCACCGCCCGGCCCAGGACGACGGGATCCCCCACCGGCGTCCAACGCACCGTGTCGCCCGCCAGGCCTCGAAATGCCTTGAGATCGGCGGCGACGATGGCGCGTCCCGCCGCCATCGCCTCGAGCACCACGATGCCGAAGCTCTCCCCACCGATGTTGGGGGCAGCCACGACCGCGGCCTTGCCCAGCTCGGCGCGCTTGGTCGCCTCGTCCACCCTTCCCAGGAAGGTCACCCCGGCCGGGCCCGACGGTCGATCGGCTCCGATGATCCGCAGCGACGCCCCGGGGACGTCACGCAGGATCCGGGGCCAGGCCTGGAGGAGCACGTCGAGTCCCTTGCGAGGATCGTCGCGCCCGATGAACACGACCCGCCCCGGAACCACCGCACCGCTGCCCGCATAGTCCTCGAGGTCGATGCCGTTGGGGATGATGCGCATCGCCGGGATCGACGGCACCGCCGACGCCGCCACCTCGCTGACTGCGGTGGCCACCGCGATCCGTGACGCCACCCGCCGCACCACCGGGTCGGCGACGCGATAGGCATTGCGGGCGAAGGTCCCCGGGTCGGCATGGAACGTCCCCACCACGGGAGGCTTGGCGGCGAGAACGGCACCCAGCGACACCATCGGCATGAACGGCTCGTGCACATGCACCACATCGGCTCCGGCCACGGCCTCGGCGACCCGCCGGATGACGCGCGGGTCGATCGCGATCGGTGCCGCCGAGCGATTGGCCCGCACCGCGCGCCACGATCCCACCGAGCGGGTTCCCGGCGGTCCGGCCTCTCCCGGCGCCACGGCCCAGGCCTCGTGACCGGCGGCGCCGAGCCAGCGCACCAGACGCGCCACCTGGTCCTGGACTCCGCCGTGGGCTTCGAATGCATAGGGGCACACCAGAGCGACCTTCATCGCGCCGCCGCCTCGCGATCCGACGGCCAATTGGGCAGGATCAGGTGCCACTGCTCGGGTGCCGCCCGGATGACCTCCTCGAACTTCGCCGCCAGCAGCTGGGTGCCGAGGCGCACCCGTTCCTCGGCGTCCGCTGCCGGCGGGATCTCGAGTGGCGGATGCACCACGAAGCGGTGCCCGGCCCCGCGCCCGAAGTAGGTCCCCACCGGAAGCAGGGTCGCCCCGGTGCGGTCGGCCAACGACAGCGGACCCGGCGGAAGCGTGGTCTCCTCGCCGAAGAACGTCACCGGGATCCCGCGCCGGGAGAGGTCACGATCACATACCAGCGCGACCACCCCACCCTGATCGAGACGCTCGAGCAACTCACGCGTCACCCGGGATCCCTTGCGGGCGATCACGATGTCGATGTCCATCATGTGCCGCAACTTCACGAACCACTGCACGATGCGCTCGTTGCCGAGCTCCTCGGCGACGGCGAGGACTCGGGCGCCCTCGGAGGCGGCGCGTAGGCCGGCTGCCTCCCAGTTGCCCATGTGGGGCAGGGCAACGATGACGCCTTTGCCCGCGGCGACGGCACCAAGGAGGATCTCGATGCCCGCCAGTTCGGTCGTCGCCAGGACTCGGCGCCGCCGGCGCGGACGCATCCAGAACACCTCCGCCCAGTAGCGCCCGTACCACATGAACACCCGCCGGGCGGCGCGGCGCGATCCCACGGGAGTGCCTGCGACCCGGGTCTGGTGGCGGACCGCCATCGCAAACCGATCGCGCGCCACGAAAGAGGTGAGCCAGCCGACCGCGTAGCCGAGGCGGCGCATCACCGGCTCGGGCAACAGCCCCAAGACCCCGGCCAGGAACCTGTAGACGTAGTAGCCGATCGCCTGTTTCACGCCGCGAGCCGGCGCCAGGTCTGGACGAACCGCTGCGCCACGGTCACCCAGGAGCCGATCGCCAGGATCCACAGGGCGGGGACGAGGGCCGGGACTCCGAGGCCCTCGAGCGCGACTCCCAGGCCGAACACGAGGAGGCGCTCCGCACGGCCCATCAGTCCGCCCTTGCCCTCGAGTCCGAGGGCCTCGGCCTTCGCCCGCAGGTACGGGATGAGCAGAGAGCCACATACGGCAACGATCGACAGCGTCACCAATCCGGCCTCGGCGTCCTGGCCGAGGTGAAAGGCGAGGCCCGTCCACATCGCCACTTCGCCGAGGCGATCGGTGGTCGAATCGAGGAAGGCCCCCCGGGCCGACTCGGTGCCGGTGACGCGAGCCACCACCCCGTCGAGGATGTCCAGGGCCGCCCCGAAGCCGAGCACCGCCGCACCGACGGTGAGCCGGCCGCTCCCGATCAGCACCGAGCCGGCGACCGACAGCACGAGGCCGCTCACCGTGACCACCGCGGGGGAAAGGCCGATCCGGGCCAACAGGCGTCCGATCGGGTCCACGAACCGCGACACCTTCTTGCGCGCCCTCATGTCGAGCATGGCTACCTCGCGAGGAACCTACCACACGGGTTCCGGCCCGTTCCCACTCACTACAATCCCGCCCCACTCCAGGAGGTTGGATTGGCCGAGAAGATTCGCAACGTCGTCCTCGTCGGTCACAGTGGCAGCGGGAAGACCACCCTCGCCGAGTCCCTCCTGTTCGCCGCCGGCGAGACGACGCGAACAGGCAAGGTCGAGGACGGAAACACCGTAACCGACTTCGAGCCGGAGGAGCGCACCCGGCGGTCATCGGTGAGCCTGGCGATGGCGCCCTTCGATTGGGGCGGCTACCGCATCAACCTCATCGACACTCCGGGGGTCTCCGACTTCACCGGGGAGGTACGCGCCGCCCTGCGCGTCGCCGACCTCGCCCTCTTCGTGGTCTCCGCCGTCGATGGTGTCGAAGTGCAGACCGAGCAGATTTGGAGGCTCGCCGAGGAGGAGGGCATCGCCCGGGCGGTGTTCGTCAACAAGCTCGACCGGGAACGGGCTTCCTTCTCTCGCACCCTGCAACAGCTGAAGGAGGTGTTCGGGACCCCGATCGCCCCGGTCCTGGTTCCGATCGGCGCCGAGCACGACCTCTCCGGAGTGGCGAACCTCGTCGGCGGCAAGGCGTACAGCTATCCCGGTGGTGCGATGACGGCCACCGAGGGCGATCTTCCCGGCGGGATGCAGGGCGAGGTGGCCGCACTGCACACCGCCCTGGTGGAAGCCGTCGTTGAGACGGACGATCAGATGCTGGAGAAATACCTCGAGGGGACCGAGCCCAGCGGCGACCAGCTCATCGCCGGCATGCACCGCGGCATGGTGCAGGGTTCCGCCTATCCAGTGCTCTGCGGATCGGCCGTCCGCGGCATCGGCGTGGACCGCCTCGCCCAGTTCATCGTCGACTTCGGCCCCGGGCCCGAAGAGCGTCCCGCTCCCACGCTGGCGGCCGGGGAGGCCCTCCCCGAGTCGGGCGTGGTCGCCTATGTCTTCAAGACCATGTCGGACCCCTACGTCGGCCGCATCTCCCTTTTCCGGGTCTACCGCGGGGTGATCGACGTCGACGTCGAACTGGAGAATCCGAACCGCCACGTCAACGGTCGGATGCACAACGTCTTCACGATGCGCGGCAAGGAGCACGTCGACGTCAAGCACGTCGTCGCCGGTGACATCGCCGCCGTGGCCAAGCTCGAGGCCACGCTCTCCGGCGACACCCTCCGTTCACCGGGTGGGAATGCGATCATCTCCCCGGTGGCACTGCCCAACCCGACGATGTCCCTGGCGGTGTTTCCCCGCAGCCAGCACGACGAGGAGAAGCTGTCCACGGCCCTGGCCCGCGCCGTCGAGGACGACCCGACGCTGCGGGTCACGCGCAACACGGTCACCCACGAGACGGTCCTCTCCGGCCTGGGCGACGCCCACCTCGATGTGACGGTCTCCCGCCTCGCGGCCCGGTTCGGGGTGGAAGTCGACACCGCCCTCCCCAAGATCGCCT
The DNA here is from genome assembly GCA_003486285.1 of Actinomycetota bacterium. Lineage (GTDB taxonomy): Bacteria > Actinomycetota > Acidimicrobiia > Spongiisociales > UBA11373 > UBA11373. Next base: position 377 of record DNGH01000098.1, on the reverse strand, counting down.
ATCGCGAGACCATCCGGGGAAAGGCCGATGTCGAGGGCAAGCACAAGAAGCAGTCGGGAGGCCGCGGCCAGTTCGGGGTCGCCAACATCCGTTTCGAACCGGCCCCGACCGGAACGGGCTACCAGTTCGTCAACGAGACCAAGGGCGGCTCGATCCCGAAGCAGTACCTGCCGGCCGTGGACAAGGGCGTCCAGGAGGCGCTCGACCGCGGGATCCTGGCTGGGTATCCCGTCGTGGACGTCCGGGCGATCGTTTACGACGGCAAGTACCACGCCGTCGACTCTGACGAATTGTCCTTCCGGATGGCGGGGATCATGGCGGTCAAGGAGGCTGCGCCGAAGCTGAATGCCGCGCTCCTCGAGCCGATCATGAAGGTC